>JABMQA010000469.1 GCA_013203545.1 Bacteroidota bacterium | reverse complement strand
TTTTGGGGAAGTTATTTTGAAACTATCCCTATGAAATAAATGACACTTTATTTTTTTTCATTTCATATAATAATTTTAATGACCTTGAAGTAAAGCATAAGTTCAACTTTCACTGGAGTAATGAAGTTTTCATAAGCAGAGGGAATATTGCTGGTTCATTATTTTTATGTAATACAAATTTAAAAGAAGTGTATTTTTCAGATGATTTTGGCGAAAGTTGGTTTTTGAAAAATATTTTAACATGTCCAAATATCCCAATTGAAGGAGTAACAGGGGGTAAACAAGATGGAGAGCTATATTTATTAGTTGAATATTTACAAATGATGGGGCAACGGCGGCATGTTTATATTTACCACAGCCTCGATTACGGAGAATCCTTTAACGTTTATCACCCTGTTGCCCTTGGCCCCGACCCTATTTATGCAAACTTCATAGCAGAAGATACACTTGTTGAGCCTGGAGACACTGTTAAGTTCAGTGATCTATCAAATGATGCGGAAACATGGGAATGGGATTTTGACAACGATGGAATCATTGATTCATACGAAAAAAACCCGATACATATTTATCAGGATACAGGATATTATACTGTAAAACTCACTATAACAGGCGAAGTAATTGAGGATTACGGAATCAGGCATGACTATATTCATGTGGATAATATCACTGGTATTGATGCTCCTAGTGTAAAAAATTCAAAGTTTATAACCTTTCCGGTTCCGGCAAAAAACGTGTTAAATATTCAGCTATCCTTCGAAACCACCGAAATACAACTTCTCGATTTGTCCGGTAGATTGGTTAAAGCTTACAATAGTTCAACTTCACATAATACCTCAATTGAGTTATCTGTTATTGACATTCCTTCAGGAGTTTATTTGCTGAAAGTTAAATCACCAGAAAATACGATTACAAAAAAGATATTGATAAACAAATAAAATGAAAAAACTATGAAAACAATTACAATTATCACAGCATTCATGTTTGTAAGCATTTTCTCCTATTCACAAGATTGGGTTGAATTTTCAGCAAGCGAAAGCACCAGCCCAAATCTTACTTTATCAACCTCAAACGATACAATTGTAGAATTTGAGATTAATGTACCAGGCATGTACTCAACCGAAATTGACTCATTTAACAGGATTGAGATTTTGAATCACTTCAGAATGGATTCTATTGGGTTTCCGGAAGTTCCAGTATTATCCTACCTCGTGGCGATTCCATCATGTGATAGTGTAATCATAAACACATCGCTTTTGGATTCAATAAGGATAAGTGATGTTAATATTTATCCGGCTCCTGAATTAGTGCATGACACCTTAACTGGTGGAGAAATTACACTTGTAGAACAATTTTCTTATGATACTACAGCCTACAATACAGATGACTGGTTTCCCGGAGCGATTGCTGAAGCCATGGATAAAGGTGCGATACGCGACCAAAATGTTGTACGTGTATTGTTTTACCCTGTACAATTTAATCCGGTGGATAAAGAAATCCTGGCCTATTCAAAAGTAAAGATAGCACTTACATTTCACAATGCTTCTGGTTCCATTAGAAAAGATGTTGGGATATTTAATGAGGTTGTTGGAAATGCCCTTATTAATTATAATTCAAGCGGATTAAACGCATCAGTTAGTTGTGGAGCAGGCTTGGAAGAAACAGGTTCAATAAAATGGGCAACTTCATTTCCAAACGATTATGTTGAGGATAGTTGTGATTACTTAATAATTGTTCCAAGTAGTTTCTATACAAACACCGTTATAAAGAATAAAATTGAATCACTAGCACAGCACAGAGCTGATTTTAATGGATTCAATGTAGTAATGACTAAAACAAGTTCAATATATTCTGCTATTCCAGATTCACTATATTCTGAATTACATGAAAAAATAAAGGAACTACTAAAAAACACTTATGAAAATGGAACTGCATATCATACTTACGATGGCAAATTGGCCTACGTAAATTTATTTGGAGATGTTGAATTACAAGATGGAAGCCCTGGCATCCCCACCTATTCCGAAGGCTACGATGTCTATTTCACCCAGGTTTACCCTGATGAAGACGATGTTTACCCCGACCTGATGATAGGCCGCTGCAGCGTAGATACTGTAACACAGGTGCAAAATGTGGTGCATAAATTACTGATTTAAAAAAACTATGCTTAAATTTGATATTTAATAAATCTAAAAAACAAAGATATGAAAAACTTTACTTTACTTGCTGTTTTGCTGCTTTTGGCAATTTGTTCATTTGCCCAGAAAATAACCCGGGGGCCTGATATTGGAGAAATTTACTTCCTTGGGCCAACCTATACAGGAACCGGCGGGCTTTATTACTCAACTGATTTTGGGGAAACAGCAACTTGTGTAGATAGCATAAATTTTATTACTTCTATTACAGCGGATAAAACACCCGGAAGCATATATTCTGTAACAATGCCTGTAAATCTATATTATTCTGACAATTATGGCTATGCAAATAGCTGGATATATAGAACAAGTGAATTTGATGATAACATTAAAAGTGGGAGTTCCGATGGTTTTATCTTTTCCGGCTGTGTTTTACATAGTGAGGATTATGGGGTAAATTTCTCTTATCATTCACTGAATGGTTTTTTTGGTAATCCAAAAAACAATGCGATTGATAATGTAGATGTTAATATTGGATATGTTATGGTAAATAAATTAACTGTAGCAGATACTTTATATTTATTGAGAACTTATGATAAATTCGAAAATCTGGAGTTAATTCAAAAATTGCATTTTCCAAATGGAGAAATCACTTATATAAGTAGAGGATCTAATACAGGAGAATTATTGCTTTATTATAAATTGTCAAATATTTTGAATTTTAGCAACGATTTTGCAGAAACCTTTAATGTTGTAGAGAATTTTAATTTTCATAGTTATTATTCTTTGGGGATTATTGGTGGAAGACAAACTGGTGAGGTTTACATTCTCTACAATTTTGTAAATTTAATGTGGCAAAATGCGCATACATATATATATCACTCAATGGATTACGGAAAATCTTTTGAGGTTTTACATCCTTTTTCAAAGGGGAATGAACCTATTGTAACAAATTTCTCTACAGTTGACAAAGAAGTGCATATAATCACTCCAGTTGAATTCTCAAACTTCTCAATTGGTGATATTCAGGAGTATCAATGGGACTTCGAGAATGATGGAGTAATTGATTCCTATGAGGAAACACCAACCTATATTTATCAAGATACCGGATGGTATTCAGTTAAATTGAGTATTGTAGGGGCTGATAGTATTAATTCGTTTATAAAGGAAAACTATATTCACATTATTGACACAACAACATCTATCGACAAAGAACTACAACAAGATTTTTCAATCTATCCGAACCCATTTAAAGATAAAATTTATATTTTATTCAATGATCTACCATTTTCCTATTCAATATCAATTTATAATTTGAAAGGAGAAAAGGTCCTTGAAACGTATAACCAGAGTGATAAGTCATTTGCTATAAATACCTCTGGCTTAAATTCCGGTGTATATATTCTAAATATCATCAATCAAAAAAAATCAATAAGCTATAAAATCATTAAAAAATAAGTCATTATGAAGAAATTAATACTATTTATTTTAGTTACTTTCTGCCTTGCTGTTTTAAAAGGGCAAAACTGGACAGAGTTTACCGCTTCCGAAAGCACTGTTCCAAGTTACAATATTATTCAATCAAATGACACTATTGTTAAATTCAATGTGTTTGTTCCCGGTATGATTGAAACTGCTATTGACACTTTCAACAGGGTAAGTATAAAGGAACATTCACGGTTAGACTCTGTAGGATACCCTGAAATTCCAATGGTTTCATTTCTTGTCGCAATACCACAATGCGACAGTGTAAATTTACTTATTGAACTCTTAGATTCAATCCAAATTTCAGGTTACAATATTTACCCGGCACCAGAGCTTGTGGCTGACACATTAGAAAGTGGCGCAATAGCTCTAATTGAGCAATTTGCATACGATACTTCAGCTTATGAAACAGATGCAATGTTTCCGGGTATTGTTGGCGAAACCGTTGATAAGGGTGCTATTAGAGCGCAACATGTGGTCAGGGTTATTCTTTATCCTTTACAATTTAATCCTGTAAAGGATATTATAAATGTCTATTCCAATATTGAGATTAGTCTGACTTTTTATAATGCTTCCGGTAATATTCAGCAGGATGTGGGAATCTTCAATGAAGTAGTTGGTAACACCTTAATAAATTACAATTCGAACGGACTGAATGCCTCTGTTAATTGTGGGGCCGGGCTTGAAAATGCCGGTAATTGGTATTTTGTGGATTCTTTACCAAATGAGAGAATTGATGATCCATGTGATTATATAATTATAACGCACGACTCACTATATTTTAAGGATGCAGGACAGGCAGCCATTGACAGCCTTGCAGCACACCGTGCAAATTTTAATGGGTTTGATGTGGCAATAGTAACTACATTTGTAATTGATGAGTATGTATCTTCTGGCTTTCCTTTAAAAATAAAAATTCGTGATTTTATTAAGAATACATACGATTATAATAATGCAAACCATACATACGACGGTAAATTAGCCTATATAAATTTATTCGGGGATGCATTTTTTGGTTCTAATCCATTAGATGTTTGCATCCCCACCCATTCCGAAGGCTACGACGTCTATTTCACCCGGGTTTACCCGGATGAAGACGATGTTTACCCCGATCTGATGATAGGCCGCTGCAGCGTAGATGACACCGAAGAGGTGCAAAATGTAGTGCATAAAATCCTGCACTACAAGCCGGATACGCTGAGCTGGAGGAACAATATGCTCAATTTGGTTGGAACCGGAACAAATGAAGGCGTACTTAGTAATGCTATGCTGGAACTGGATGATATTATTGAAGATCAATATAACGTAAAACTGTCGATCCCTGATAATTTTGAAGAACCTGTGCCGGACTGGAATACCATACCATATATACTCGACAGCATTCAAGCAGCATATCAACAAGGGGTGATGTTTTTTAATCACTTTAGCCATGGGGATGTAACATATTGGCAATCACCATTAAATAATTACACTAAAATACCCGCCACGCCCGATTATAACTTGCCATTTGTAATAAGCGTCGCTTGCCATACCGGGGCATTCCAGGCAACAAATGATTGCCTGGGTGAAAAATTTTTATGCGCAGATTCTGCCATGGGTGCGATTGGGTTTATTGGAGCTACTGAAGAAACTGCCTGGGGAACTGCCAGAATACCACCACTTTTTCAAAAAGCATTGTTAAAAAACTATTCTGTTATAAGCGGTGAGGCATTTTTGGAAGTTAAACTTGCAGATGCAACGTTATTATGGAATAATGATTACAATTTACTTGGTGATCCGGCCCTGAACGTTTTGCATGAAAGTACCGATACAATATTTCCCGAATTAGTAATAAAAGATTTTGAAATTGGGTTTAACCCACTATACCCCAACGCTGGTGATACCCTTTTAATCAAGCCTGTTATCAGGAATATGACGAGGGTTTCAGCAACAAATGGCTTTTATGTTTCGTGTAAAGCAACAAATAAATTTAACCAGGACACCATTTGGATAGGTAATGTACAAATAGATAGCCTGTCAGGCTACACAAAAGATACTGCAAATTTTCAATGGAATACCAAAATTGAGGATTATGGTGTATTTAACTTCGTTTTTGAAATTGACACATGTAACAATAATCCTGAAATGAACGAATTAAATAATTTGACCTCTATTCAGAAACCCATATACCTCTATGACACTAAAATAAGTTTTACAAGTGCTACCAATTATAATTCTGGCCCGGTATCTTTCGACAAGGATACAAGTTATGCCGGCGAGGAAATATGTTTCGGAAGGAATATTTTGTCGGCCACCGGGGCCACTATCTCAAGCAATAATGAACCATCGTCAGGATTTACATCCGTTGCTAATTTAACCAATAATCAAAATTATCAGTTTATTCTAAGATCGACCGATTCCTTATTTTCTATTGGAACTCCATCCTGGGCATATCCTTCACCTGCATCCTATTTTTTAACTTTGTCCCCTTTCGTAACAGATTTTGACCAAAATGGTAATGAAGAGGTTGTTTTTACTGCCAATCAACATGCTCTGCAAGATAATGGAAGAAAAAGAATTTTATGCTTAAACAGTGACGGCTCATTGCGATGGGACCATGCCCTTCATTTTTCAACTAACGCCTTCCCGATTATATGCAATATTAATCAGGAAACACAAATTGTTTTGTCAAACAATGAGAACAAAGTTTATTATGCCTTAGAGGATGTAAGTGGCCTTACTATCTCTGATTCCATTACAATATCAAATTGCACCTACATTTACGATAACCAGTTTGTAGCCGACATAAACCAGGATGGTGTTGTTGAACTGGTATTGCAGTGTAAAGTACCTGAGCTGTTTAGCACCAGGGATGCAGTTGTTGTTGTAAACCTGGAAACAAAAGATACTTTGATAAAAAAATTCAGTTTAGGGAAAGATTATTTTTTGTATGGAATTTCAGATATAAACAACGATGGTGATATTGAGATCATTACCCGGGAGGACGGATCAGGGTTGTATATACTTGAACATGATCTCGATTCGTTGATTTTTATTTCTGATCAAAATATCATTTCAGATTTTTTCGTATCAGGAGATTTTAATAATGATGGAAAAAATGACATTGCTGTTGTTATTAGCATTGATGATCAAAACTACATAAGAATCTATGGGGCAACGGGAACTGTTTTATACACAATACCTTCTATTTCGGACATTGAAAGCTTTTGGGTTTCCGACATCGACAAAGATGATGAAATTGACCTCATTTGTTCTTCTAATCATGAATTGTTTATGATTGATGTTCCCAACACGGGCAAAACCATCGGCTGGCCCGGTCAAAGGGGGAATGTAAGAAATACCGGAACATTATTACAACCCGCCTACTACAAATCCAACGACACCGTTTACTGGACCGACAACATCAGCATCCCCGATACCTTTGAAATTCCTTCCGGAGCTACAGTGATTGTAAAACCTGATACACGAATTTATGCAACGGAGGATGCGGAGTTCATTGTGTATGGCAAACTCATTGCCCATGGAAGCGAGTACCATCCCATCAAATTTACCGGCAACATCATGGGTGCAGGACGTAGCTACTGGGGCGGCATAACAGCCAAAACCAACGGTACGGTGGATCTGGAATACTGCCACATCGAAAATGCAGAGGTAGGTTTGTTTTTGTATTCCACAGCTTCCACCACCATACGCTATAATACTTTTAAAAATAACCGTATTGGATTGTGTGCCTATGCCAACTCACCGGTTATCCGGGACAATTATTTTACGGACAATGCAAAGGCGGTGGCGGCCCATGCAGGCAGCACACCCTACCTGGCCAGTCCCTTTTCAACAACCATCCACTACAACAATGGGATCATCAACAACGATTCCGCCATTTCTATTTATAGCTCCACACCCTATGTTGTGAGTGGCTACAACGACATCTACAACGATACCCTGGGTATTTACATGGCTTTCTATAGTGAGCCTCCCAGCCGCGGTCTTCGCGTAGGAAATAACTATTACGGATCAACTGTATCCAGCGAAGTGCTCACCCATTTTGTCCCATCCAACAAATTTGAGGTGGTACCATTGCTTGATAGTGCACAAACCAGCTTCAAGAACCAGGGTGCCGATGGAGCAGCCGACCTGCTTGCCATGGCATTTGAGCAATTCAACCAGCAAAAATATACAAGTGCTGTACAAATATTCAACCAGTTGATAGATACCTACCCGGAAGAAACAGAAGCCTTGTGGGCCCTTACCGGGAGTTACCAATGCCACCGTGAGGGAAATCTACCCTGGATATCCTACATTGATGAAATGGAATCGCTTGTTTTGGATTCAACCCTGAGCGCTCAACTACAAAAATATGCCAGGGATTACATGCTGCTGGCCATGCGTCACAACTTAAACTACAATGATGCCATTGCAGGCTATGAAGCCATTTAAAACAGTCAGCCTTCGTGGTACGATTCCATTTATGCCATCATCAACATTTCGAACACCCTGCTGGAATCGGGTGGCTTTAAATCAGGGATGACCATAGATGGTATGGATCAAAGACTGATGGAATCTGAAATTTCACACATCAGGCGGACAAAGGAACTACTATTCAGTAAACCTGTTGAAAAGGGAGCTGTTAAAAAAACCAACAATTGCATTGAAATTGTCAACCTCTATCCCAATCCTGCAAGTCATTCCTTCACCGTAGAGTTTTCGGCCTGCGAAAAAGGATTAGCCCGGATCGAACTCTTTTCATCATCAGGGAATTGTGTGTTCAGCAAAATGATGGTAGTTGATACGGGAACAAATATTTTCAATTTCCAAAACACGACAAACCTGAACCAAAAGCTTCTCAAACCGGGAATGTACATTTTAAGGATTTCCGATGGGGAGCAATCCGGTTCGCAGAGGATTGTTATTCGGTAAGTTGCGTAGCGGAAAAATCTTAAATCTCAGATTGCCTGATGCTGGCAGGTATTTAAAAAAGTCAACCAATTGTTATCTTTATTGTCATCGAATGAATCGAATGAAACGAAAAATTCCTTTATAAAAACCATTCGATAAATTCGCGAAATTAGATGATAGACTCAGTAAAAACATAAATTCCTCCCATGATTCAGGGATCATCGCCATTGGCATTTATTTTATACTTTTGATGAAAATTCAAATCCAATATGCCTTTCTTCGAAATCGGAATATACAATGTAAAGAGCGCCGGAAACGTAGGCACCCTCTGGCGGTCGGCATACCAACTGGGTGCTGCCGGTATTTTCACCATTGGTAAAAGATACCAGGGCCAGCCCACAGACCCCTTTAAAACATTGCGGCATATTCCGCTGCGGAATTATGAAAATTTTGATGATTTCTTAAACCACAGACCCATGGGATCCGTCCTGGTTGGGATCGAACAGGGAGGGACGCCCTTATCCCGGTTCCATCATCCCCCACAGGCGGTATATCTTCTTGGGGGCGAAAATTGTGGATTGCCGAACGAGGTCATTCAAAAATGTAACAGCCTTGTATCGCTCGAAGCCATGATACGTCAATCGTACAATGTAGCCGTTGCAGGTAGCATTGTAATGTACGACAGGGTTTTTGGGGATAAGGACCAGTCGTATAATAATCCGGCTTCACGAATTGCCGGCAATAATTCTGATCTTGAATCCCCGGCCAAATGAATGCTGAAAGAAATAAATCTGAGATTTCAGCCTGGATCAAACACAGATCGGTCGAACTGGGATTTGCCGGGTGTGGTATTGCTGAAGCTGCATTTCTTTCAGAAGAGGCGCCTCGTCTGGGAAAGTGGCTAAAGTCGGGGATGCATGGTGAGATGGGATATATGGCAAATTATAATGAAAAGCGGCTGGATCCGCGAAAACTGCTTGAGGGGGCAAAGTCTGTTATCGTTTTTCTGTACAATTATTATCCCGAAGAAAGTTTGGATGAGACGAATAATTACATCCTTTCAAAATATGCTTATGGGGAGGATTACCATTTCGTGATCAAAGAGAAACTCGGGTTGCTGATTTCAGGGTTAAAGGAAAAGGTTGGGCCAATAGAAGCCCGTACTTTTGTTGATTCGGCTCCGGTGCTGGAGCGCGCCTGGGCAGTAAGGGCCGGGTTGGGCTGGATTGGGAAAAATGCACACCTCATTAGCCCGAAAAACGGATCTTTCTTTTTTCTTGCCGAAATTATCACCGATCTTGAACTGGATTATGACATCCATAAAAGCAACGACCTCTGCGGTACCTGCCGCAATTGCATTGATGCCTGCCCAACGAAAGCTATTATTGCCCCTCGTGTGATCGATGCCAGAAAATGCATCTCATACCTAACCATCGAATTGAAAAATGAAATACCTGCTGAATTTTCAGGAAAACTCGAAAACCGTATTTTTGGGTGCGACATCTGCCAGGATGTGTGCCCCTGGAATAATTTTTCAAAACCACACCGTGAAGACCGGTTCAGGCCACACCCCAAATTATTGGATTTCAGTAAAACCAACTGGGAAAACCTCACACCTGAACAATTTAATGATATTTTTGAAAAGTCGGCTGTGAAAAGGGCTAAGTACACAGGGTTGACCAAAAACATTGATTTTATAAAGGAAGGCAAATAACCTTCTCACCAAATAGTTCAAATACCTCTTACGCGCAACACTTTAGGCTCTTGAAAAGTCATTAATGAAAACATGTTAACGATGGTTATGTCAACAGATTTTAAGTTGGGGCTTTTGGTCAACTTTGGCCTGGAAAGCCTTGAACATAAACTGCTGATCCGGTTCTGATCGTCAAAAATCAAGTCATCGAATTACACTAATTAAACGAATTTTAATTCGTTAAATTCGTTCAATTAGATGATGACTTTTTTTATCAAACATTGGTGAAAACTGCATGGCCTGGGGTGAAT
>JABMQA010000468.1 GCA_013203545.1 Bacteroidota bacterium | reverse complement strand
TCGCTGATAAAAAGTTCGGTGATTATATGGGCGATCCTTCTGGCACGCTCATCGGGTTCGTCTACAGGGCTTATAGGCAGGTGGTAATCGGTATCAATCAGAAAGTCGATGTCGTTTTTATGCAAGGTTGTACCCAGCACAAAGGGCATTTTTGCATTTCGCTCTGCAATGATAATGCCTCTCCGGGCTTTTGTTGCATCCACAGCACCTTTGCATCCTTCAACCGTAGTCCCGTAACTGAAATTCCCACCGTTGTCAGGACCGGCAACACTTAAAAATACCACGTTCGGTTTTATATACTCCCGCATCTGGTGTGCAATGTCAGAGAGGTGCATCAACTGGTAACTGGCCCTCCCGGTATTCATGGCCTCCCTGCTTTGCGGGCCATTGAATATAACCCTGTGTGTAATTCTTTTGCATACATCGGGCTCAAATAACCTGCCCAGGTTTCCAAGCAGTAGAACGCTCAGCAAACTTACATCCTTGATGGATTCATCCGCTGCAAGGTGGCGTAGCAGAACCTGTGGTGTTGCAGCATTGCCGGCGGTATAAATTATACTTCCTGGTGAAATGTTGATGTTGTTGATGGCATCCTCAATCCTTTGTACGACTTTCATTTTTTATTACTTTGTTGATTTTGAGTTTTTAATGCAATTCTGGGATTCCTCCTGATAAAGCGTGAGGTATTAATTATCATCATTGATAATATATGCCACTACCCTGTTATTATAAAATGTAGGAATGAGTAAAATACCGCTTTCTTCAATCCAAAAAATATCGGCTGAGTTGATTTGTTCCGGTGAAGTGTCGAGTATTAATACCGGATCTCTACCGGGAAGTGCCACTATTACTTTACCCCTCCATTCTGAATAAATAAATCCGGTATTATTATATGTGCATAAGCCATCAATCCCACCATCAACGTTGAATGACTTCCTGATCCGCTTATTTGTGGTATTGACTCCGGCTATTTGATCCCTGGTGCCAACAAATAATTCACCATTGAACCAGGTCAGACCGTTTGGCCCGTTAAATGATCCTGTGGGCAGGAAATATTCAATCGAATCATTTTTAATTCTGTGGATGGCCCCGGTACTCATATCAGAAATATAAACAGCGCCCTGGTCGTCGATGGTGACATCGTTGAGAAATATAGCATCCATGGCATCGTATTTTTTTATGACCTCTTCCATATCCAAATCATAAAGCACAACCTGGTTGATATCGGCAATGTACAGTTTATTTTCATATACACCCATCCCCTTTGGGGCATTGAGCCCGGTAATCCATTTCAATTCCAGTAGTTCACCATTTGCTGTCAGTTTGGAGATAAATCCATTTGTATCCTTTTCAGAAGGATTTCCATTAATGTTTGCGACATATATAAATTCGTTGTCCACATCATAATACACCGATTCGGGAACCTGGAAGATGGCTTCTGTTTCCCACATTTTTTCTACATGCCCCGAGAAAAAGGATTGAGCGAAAACCGGCACAAATAATGGTAAGATGATTGAAGTCACAATTGAATAAATGGTTTTTTTTGTCATTACGGTATTTTTCTGCCAAAGATGAGATTTTTTTTTTACTTTAGTATGATAAAAACTGGTAAACTGATCAAAATTGAAAACCGGCTGAATATTATTAACCAATGTCTGATACGATCTATATGGCACCACTGCAAGGTTATACTGAGTATATCTACAGGAGGGCCTATTCGCATTTCTTTTCTGGTGTTGACGTGGCTGTAAGCCCGTTCATTCCCCTGGCTGAGGGGTTCATATATAGCAACAAGCACCTCAGGGATGTATTACCCGAGCGAAACAGAAGGATGAAGGTGATCCCTCAGGCGCTTGGTAATGATCCGGTCAAGTTTATTCAACTGGCCAAACGACTTGTCGAGATGGGGTATGCCCACATGGACTGGAATCTGGGTTGCCCGAAAGGAACCGTAACCCGTAAAAAAAGGGGATCAGGACTTCTACCATTTCCCGATAGGATCAGGCATATTCTTGACAAAATGATGCCAGGTTTACCTTTGAAACTGTCGATAAAAACGCGGCTTGGATTAAACTCCCCTGAGGAATTCGGTGACCTGATTGAAGTATTCAACGACTACCCGCTTCAATGCCTGATGATTCATCCAAGAATTGGCAGTCAGATGTATGAGGGCGATATGTTCCTGGATTTCCTGGATCCGCTAATTTGTAAAATAAAGCATGATATCGTTTTTAGCGGTGATATTAGAGATCAGGAAAGCTTTAATACGCTTAAAGCAAGGTACCCAAAAGTTTCGGGATGGATGATAGGCCGGGGGATATTGGTGAATCCCTTTTTACCACAAATGTTAAAGGATCCTGCCTTTGAAATGAAGGACTGGGACACGAGGACGAAACTCCTGCATTTCCATGAAGAGTTGTTATGTGAGATCAGGTATGCGTATAAACATGAACATGCGGTTCTGAACAAGATGAAGGATTACTGGTCATATTTTGCCAGATGGTTTGTTGATGAAGGAGATATCTTTAACCAACTGGCACATCATAATAATCTTTCGGATTTTATCGAAGATACCAAATATTACTTTGAAGAGCAAGCACTGGCAGCATTTGAAGGACGGTTGAACAGGCCGGTGAAAGTAAGTTGAAAATATACCGGGCTGTCTCATTATCATTGTGTGTCGGGCATTTCGACCCGCCAGACTGATCCGCCAACTGGTGGATCAGTCGAACGCTGTTGGAATAATTCTAATAGATTGGTTTGATTGGGGTTAGATTTCTCTCCGCCAACCGGCGGATACCAATGACAAGTTTTTATAAAGTATTAAGCAATCAGTATACCTGGAATAGATTCCTCAGTCGTAAACTCCTTCGGAATGACATGGTTTGGAATGATTTGGGGGGATATGAAAAAGGAAGATCGCGAAGCGATCTTCCTTTTTCATATCCCCATTCCCTGGGCCAGATCATGTCATTTCGACCGAAGGCACAAGCGAAGTGCAGTGCTTGAGGGAGAAATCTATTCCTTTGTTATATCACCATGCGCGCCAATTTATT
>JABMQA010000467.1 GCA_013203545.1 Bacteroidota bacterium | reverse complement strand
ATCATTACCTGACGGGCATAAACAATTTATTCTGGATTTTTATCCCAAAATTGTTGAGGCCAACAACAAGGTATTAGCCGATCACGACAAAATTAAAGATCTCAGATCAAGTTATCAAAAGGTTTCAGGAAAAGAATCGCAGCTTGCCTGGCTAAACAAGGTTGCGGGAAAATACAAGTTTGGTCAGGATATGTTTAAACCAAATTTATCAAAAGATGAATTTGAACGCTTAATTGATACCCTTCTCTTCAGGGTTGATATAATTCCCGGCAAAATGGTTATGGCACAGGCCATCGCTGAATCGGGATGGGGCCAGTCGAATTTCGCAAAAGAAATAAATAACTATTTCGGAATACATTGTTATACGCCGGGGTGCGGACAACCACCTTCAGGTGTTGAAGACCCCGATTTTTGGGTTAAATCATTTCCCACCATCGAAAAATGCATCGAGGCCTATTTATGGACGCTTAATTGCGGACATGCCTATGTTTACCTTAGAACAATACGTAAGGATCTTCGAAGCACAGATGAATACCCGGATGCATTGAAAATGGTAGATGGGCTGAAAAGATATTCCCAAATTGGAAATGAATACATTACACTTCTCACTTCAATCATTAAAGACTATTTGCCTTCGAATCTCGATGCGTTCGTGAAATACTCCAAAAACTCAACAGAAGAAGATATCTCATTAAATCAATAGCGTTACATCATTTATCCCTACATTATTTGCCCCATCCATTAACTTTATTTTTAAAGATCATTTCCAAATTTCCAGTAATCCTTTATAGAAATTCAATTGAACCTTTTTGTAAATTATCTTTGTGTCCGTTTTGCATGATCTAATCGTCAACCTTTTTTGCTTAAAAGGAATGAAAACACCTTTTAATGTCCGGATTGTAATATTAGTCTTAATATTTGTTAAAAATTAGAATTGTTTCAATTGAAGTCTGGCATTGATAATCGAGTACTTTTTTCCCATTCCTGGAATCTTATGTACATTTTGTAATCGCCTAAATATCAATTATTTTGAGGGTTACCTTTTTTGGCCTAATTTTGATTGGTTTTAAATTGCCCCTGTAACTCTGATTTAAATTGATTCCCACCATACATTTATCCATTTTATCAATCAAGATAATTAAATATGATTTATTATTGATTTTTTGATACAGAATGATAATTTTGGCACAAATTCGTAAATAAAAATATTTAATCATGGGAAACTATATTATATTTCTCTTTATCAGTACTTTGAAATAATTAAATGTAAATAATTGTTAAGAAATTGATTTTGGGTATTTGATTTTACAAAAAAACTTCTTACTTTGTTCGGGAATTTGTGAACAATCTTTTTTCTATAGATCAATTTCTGACACCTTAAATTAAATAATCGAAAAAATTAAAACAATAAATATGAAGAGAATAGTTACAATTATTGCGATCAGTTTTTCCTTCCTCCTGTTTTTTCAGGATAGGTTAATTGCACAGAATGAAATTCTGTACCCAACTGAAGTTATAGAGGCAGCTTATTTTGATGTAACACCTCCTTTACGCGACATGATGGTCATTGAACCCGGCATAAGAACCAGGGAATGGAAAAACAATGTGGTTAAAAACCATATGGGTTTTATGGAGGATATAAAAAACATCCCTCAGCTTAATGGTCCGGATCCCGTTTTACAAATGAAAGATGGAGAGAAGTCTACGAGATCCATTGGGGTAAATATAAATGGTGTAGGCAATCTGAGCGGTGTAGCCCCTCCTGATACTGATGGGGATGTGGGGCCAAACCATTATTTCCAGATGGTAAACCTGGCTTTTGCCATTTATGATAAAAGCGGGACCTTGCTCTATGGCCCTGTTGACAACAGTACCTTGTGGAGCGGATTTATCGGTTCATGGACCGGCACCAACGACGGCGATCCGATTATTTTGTACGACTCTTATTCTGACCGTTGGATGGCGACCCAATTCGCCATCAATACCGGTGATGGCACACAATGGGAGTTGGTGGCCATATCCCAGACAGGCGACCCGACAGGGTCGTGGTATCGCTATGCATTCCAGTTTACCTATATGCCTGATTATCCTAAATTTGGTATTTGGCCGGATGGTTATTACCTTTCGATAAATCAATTTCAGAAAATTGGTAGTTCCTACTACTGGAAAGGTGGTGGGGCTTGCGTTTTAAACCGGGATAAAATGATCGCAGGGGACCCGACCGCCGAAATGGTATTTTTCAACCTCGGCACAAGTTATGGCAGCCTCTTGCCTGCTGACGCCGATGGCACCCTGCCCCCTCCCACCGGTACACCCAATTATTTTACCCGTTTCACAAGTGGAAAATTGCAGCTATGGGAACTAGGTGTTGACTGGGCCAACACTTCCAATTCAACCATTACACGTAAGCCGGATATTTCGATAGCTTCATTTAGCAACAGTGGCTTTACAATAAACCAGCCCGGCACCAGTACCTCACTCGACGATCTTGCCGACAGGCTGATGTACCGCTTGCAATACAGAAATTTTGGCACCCACCAGGCCATGGTCACCAATCATACCGTAAATAACGGAAGCAATAAGGCTGCTGTGAGATGGTACGAAATGCGTAAAACCGGCACATCGTGGAGCCTGTACCAACAGGGAACCTATAACCCAAACGACGGAAACCACAGATGGATGGGTAGTATTGCCATGAATGCCAGTGGGGACATCGCATTGGGTTATTCCGTTTCAGGTAGTTCCACCTACCCTTCTATTCGTTTTACCGGAAGAAATAATGGAGATCCCCTTGGCACCATGACTATCGCTGAAACATCCATTTTCAGCGGTACACATTCCCAAACCGGTGTTAGCAGGTGGGGTGATTACAGCTGCATGTCGGTTGATCCCATTAATGACCAGACTTTTTGGTTTACCACAGAGTATTCGAATGGCGGATGGAGTTGGAAAACACGGATCGCATCGTTTGATATTTCTGAGACTGTGGTTCCAATTATTTCTGTTACGCCCGGATCGTTTGATGAAACACTTAAACTTGGGCAGTCATCAAACCAACAAATGACGGTTAAGAATAGCGGAGAGGGCACATTGAATTTTAGTACACAAATAGATTATCTAAGTACAGGAACCGGTTGGTTAAGCGTGGCTCCCTCATCCGGAAGCTTATCAACTGGCCAGACACAAATTTGTACGGTAACCTTCAACACTTCTACGCTTTCTATCGGATCTTATTCCGCTGAAATCAACGTAACCAGCAACGATCCCATGAATCCTTTAATAACCATCCCTGTTAGTCTTACAGTTTATTCCACCACTCCGGCAATTGTTGTGAACCCGGTTTCTATCGACTTCGGACAGGTTATCCCCGGCAACACCATACAATCATCATATACGGTTACCAACGCCGGTAATGAAACACTGGAAATATTTAATACCGTTTCAAACAACACTGTTTTTAGTGCCAATCCTGTTTACTTTTCGATTGACCCTTCTGAACAACAAATAGTAAATGTCTCTTTTTTCCCATCCAACGTAGGGGTTGTTTCGGGGGCACTTACCATCTATTCAAACGACCCAACGCAACCTCAGGTTCAGGTTCAACTTACCGGTGAGGGTTTCCTGCCCACTCCCCAAAACCTGGATGCAAATGTGCAGGGTTTTGATGTTAACCTGAGTTGGAACGCTCCCCCGGGAATTGGGCGGCAGATGCTCGGATACAATGTGTACAGGAACAATAACATATTAAATACAACTTTAGTAACCGAACTTTTTTACGAAGATACTGATGTGGATGGAGGGATTTATGACTATAAAGTGTCGGCCGTGTACGATGAAGGAGAATCGCTAAAAGCCGGGCCTGTAACAGTTACAGTTGGATCTCCCCATATTGCAATTAATCCGCTTAGTTTTGCTGAGGGGTTGTTTCCGGATGAAACATCCACACAGGTACTGCAAATTCAAAACACCGGTGAGCTGGATCTATCAGTTGACCTTCAATTGGAATATGTGGTAGAAAAGATTGGTGAACCGGTTGCCATTGACCCGGAGATATATTCCGGTCAATTAAACCAGAGAACAAATGAATTCGGGCATGAAATTAACTATACACCCCTCGATCCGGTTGATGGCTATTGCATCCCATCTGCTGATTGTAGCTATGGTGACGGATTTACAGATTTTGAAATGTCTGAAATAAACAATGCCGGATCAGGGTGTTCTCCCAATGGTTATGGTGATTTCACTAATATGACCGCCGATCTTATAGCCGGCCAGGCATACAATGTGACATTCCGCTCAGGTTACTCAAGACAGTATGTATGCCTTTGGATTGACTTTGATAACAATGACACCTTTGATGAATCCGAGAGGTTGCTTACTGATTTTTATCTGCCAAATAAAAATCAGTATTATACCGCACAGATTGTGATTCCTTCTGAAATAGCTACCGGTGAAAACCGACTCAGGGTCAGGGCAAACTGGTTGAATTCATCTTCCGACCCTTGCGCAGATTTTAACTATGGGGAAACAGAAGATTATACCGTAAATATAACAGGGGCACAGGTTCAATGGCTTTCACTTGATCCGGTTGCTGTTAGTATTCCTTCAGGACAAACGGTCGACATCAACGTAATTATGAATACGATTGACCTGGAAATTGGCACCTACTACGCGTCCATATTAATTTATAGCAACGACCCGGATAACCCTTTTATTGAGGTGCCGGTTTCACTGGAAGTTTTAAATCTTCTTGCGGATTTTGAGGCGGATAACACACAAATTATGGCGGGGGAAAGTGTAAATTTCACCGACCTGTCACATGGAACCCCCACATCATGGGAATGGGCGTTTGATGGAGGGGAGCCAACAACTTCCGGTGATCAGAACCCTGCCGGGGTAACCTACAATACACCCGGAACCTTTGATGTTTCGTTAACAGTTACCAATGATAATGGGACGGATACGGAAACAAAAACAAGTTATATTACAGTAAGTGAACCACCAATACCTGTTGCGGATTTTGATGCAGGTTCCACCACTATTTTTGCAGGGGAATCCATCGGTTTTACCGACCTCACCACAAACGGCCCTACATCATGGTCCTGGCAGTTTCCGGGAGCTGAACCCCAAACCTCGTTGGTTCAAAATCCTACAGCCATTACCTACAATTCCCCCGGAATCTATGATGTAACACTTTCTGTAGACAATGCCTATGGCTCCGATACTGAAACCAAATTTGATTACATAACAGTTGAGGCCCTCCCGGTTCCCGAAGCAGATTTCACCGTAAGTTCAACTATTGTATTTGCAGGTGAATCCATCGATTTTTACGATTT
>JABMQA010000466.1 GCA_013203545.1 Bacteroidota bacterium | reverse complement strand
TCAACAACTTTCTTATTATAAATTGATGCATTTTCCCTCACGCGATCAATGCTGATGTAAAGATCACCTGACAACAGGTCATTTTCTGAAAAATCAAATGTAACAATATCAGTAAATGTATCATGCGTCAAATATTTAAAATTTATCTCATGGAGATACTTATCATCACAAAATATGACATTTAAATTGGCTAAATCTTTTTCTTCAGATATAATGGTTGAAACAATCCAATCGCGTAAAAGTTTTTTTTGGCGGACAACAAAAGGTATTTTTTCCGAAAAAAAGCGGATATTAGTTGATACCATATTACCTGTTTTTGATTAGTTGAAGCGGAAAAAATATTGTGTGACTTTTGATTTGTAGAACGGATTGAGATTTGGTGGTACTGTTTTTAGCAACTCCACTTCCCTGTTTCTGATTTTATCATATTCGAAGAGTATGTCCGGATTACTAATTTTCGGATCGCTTGCCTCCTGCGATTCCCTTCGTTGCTCTTCCTCACGTTGCTGTTCGGCTTTTTCTGATTTTAAAAGCCTCGTTAAAATTTCCTGTTGGCGTTTAAGTGTCTCCTGGGTAATATTGTTATTTACGATGTCCTTTTCAGTTTTTTCCATATCTTCCAGCATTTTTGCAACATCACCATTGTTTCCCCTACCCTCTTCTTTTAACTGGTCACGGAACTCTTCCATTTGCTTACGAATTGCTGATTGCTGAGCCGCAAGCCTCGCTAATTGTTCGCTCATGCCCTGATCGCTGTTTCCCTTTTTCTTTCCGGGTGTTTTGCCTTCCCGCATCTGTTGCAATTGCTGGTTGAGTTGTTGTTGTAATTGCTGCATCGATTTCATTTGCTGACTTCCCCCGGGGCTTCCGGGATTGGGGCACGACGAGGAGGACATACTCTGCATTTGCATCATTTGTTGTTGCATTTGCTGTAATGCTTCTGCCAATAGAAGTGCCAGGTTATTAATGGAGGTCATAACATATTGCTGACTTTCAAGTGCATTTCCTTTCCTTCTGTCGTTTATCGATTCGATCGATTTATCTATATTTCTGTTAATATTTGATATTTCTTTATTAACAATTGGCTGGATCATTATTTGTCGTTTGGCGAGTGCATAGAGTGAATCAGCAATCATATCCATATCATCCTGCAAATTCTTTTGCTCGTTTATATAGGTAAGGTATTTGGGATCACTATTGGTTGTTTCGCTATAGCGATTCATTAAATCCTCCTGATCAAATGATAGTTGTATTAAATTTTCAAGAATTTCACGCAGCATATTAATATCTTCACCCATCTGCTCCATTTGCATGGCCTCCATCATTTGTTGCAGCTTTTGTGAAAGTTCCTGCATTTTCTGGCTTGCGCCTTTTTGGCTCTCTGAGGCTTTAGAATTCTTTTGCTGCTCGAGTTGCTCGGAACTTTCTTCCATTAATTCCTCCACTTCCTGTTCTTCAGGTTCCGTGCTGTCCATCTGATTTGGATTTTCAAGCTCTTGATTTTGCTTTTCGAGATCATTCAGATCCTTCCTGATATCCTCAAATTCCTTGTTTAACTCATCTTGCTTATCTTTGAGTTGATCATTTTCGTTTTCATCACTTTTATTGGTCTCTTCCGAAAGTTCCTCCTGTTTTTTGGCCAATTCATTAAGCTTATCGATGGTTTCCTGTAATTTCTGTTCAAACTCCAGTTGCTTGAAAAGTTCAAGGGTACGGTCAAGTTGGTTTTCAAGCTCCTCATTGCTCATTTTCATCTCTTCCATCATCTCATTTACCTTATCTTTATCCAGTTCATCAAGCAATTTCTGGATCTCCTCCATCAGTTTTTTCATATCATCAGTGAGCAATTCCTCCATCAGTTTTTGTAACTCTTCCTGCTTTTTAAGCAAGTCTTCGTCAAACTCTTTGAATTTTTGTTCATCATTGAGTTTTTGTTCATTCAATTTCTGAAGATCATTAATTTGTTCTTCGATAGATTTTCTCCGGTTAAGCAAATCCTGTATTTGTTGCTTTTCCTGCCAGTTGAGTGTTTTTTTGTCAAAAAGATTTTTATTGAGCTCGTCAATATCGTTTTGTAAAAGCTGCAAATCCTTTAATAGATTTTCCATATCATCTTTAACCTGTTCATTTGCAGCAGCGGTTTTTTCTTCAAATTCTTCCAATGAGGGTACTTTGAAAATCATTTTCTGGGAGCGTGATGATTTACTTCCGTTAATTTCATCGTTATCCCACACCTCAAAAAAGTATTCAACCTCATCACCGGGTTTTAAAGCAAGTTGTGATAGATCAAAAAAATGAAAAAACTGTTGTTGGTTAACTTTTGAATTTAAACGAATGGCCTCACTGGTAAAACTATCCCGGCTGACAGAGTCGTTAGTTCCAGTTTTTTTGTAGCTAAATGATAATTTTTTAAAACCATAATCATCCTTGATGTATCCCCTGAAATATAAGCGGGTAGATTCTATCGAATCATTGAACTCTTCAATGGTTATCGTGGGATAAAGGTCTGGTATGATGCTGATGGCAAAAAGAAGGGAATCCTTATTCCTGAGATAGGAATTGTACGTGTTCACTGCGTAAACCTGGCTATGAAAAAACGATTGTGAAAATTCAAAAACATTGGATTTGTTACCGGAGATTTCATATAAACTATCACCTAAAAACAAATCAAGACCATCGGTGTCACGGGTATAAAACTTCCATGAAATCCGGGTGCCTTCAGGAGCAATGATGTCCCCTGTGTTTTCCAGGGTTTCGTCAGTCTTACCGGTATATGTGGGATAATCGAGTGCAACATTAAAATTTAGAACAATTGGTTTTGGCAATACATTAATGGTGTAAAGTTCTGACAGAACTTCACCGGCATCAATGCGAAAAGTAAGATTTTCCTGTAAATTCCTGAAAGTATGAACAAACTCAACAGGGCTCTCCTTCTTCATCTGGTAAGGTAAACCCCTGGTTGTGATGTGCACCTTGTCAGGGGCAACCTCACCAACAATTTTAATTTTTACGGTAAAATCATCCTGTTGAACAGCCTCAAGTTTCTCATTAAGTAATACGATTTCAAAAGGAGCTTCTCGTTCAAAATGTTCGTTGTGCTTAATGATTCTTTTTGCAGGGTCAGTTATGATGGTAGGGGCGGCCACTAAAAAAACAATCAGAAATAGAAGAGGGGGGACTACATATTTTAGGTACTTACGATTTTCTTTAAGGTCGATAGCGCTTGAAAATGGTATGGGCCGTAACCTGGAAATCTTTTGATCAATACTGGCTTCCAATAAACCGGCGTTTGAATCTGATCTGTCGAACAAGTCTTTTAACTGAAGTGTATTCAGCAGTTTATCAGCAACATCCGGAAAATATTTTCCAATGATAACAGCTGCCTGTTCATGGGAAATGATTTTACCAATCCTGAACAACTTAAACAGGGGAATTAAAATCAGATTAACAATAATTAAAGCGCTGATAATCAAGTATAAATAGAACATAAATGTCCTTATCCCTGTTTCGAAATATGCAAAATATTCAAGAAAATTAATAATTAGGAAAAAGACAACCAAAGTAGCGATGCTGTATATCAGCCCTTTAAGGATTTGGTTTTTGTAATATTTCCTGATAAAAGCATCAAGCTTTTTTATGAGTATGTTGTAATTCTGGGTCATATTATTTTGAAATATGGAAAAATGTGATCAATCATCGGCAATTAAAAACGTGAATGGTTTCCCGATTATTTTAAAGTTTCCGGCAAAGGTATTAATATCTGTACTTTATCGGTTACTTCTTTGATACAACAATTTTTCGCACCTCTTGTTGCATTCCTGTTTCTTTCTCAAAATAATCCAGGATAAAAAAGTATAAACCAGATTTGAAACCCGAGGTATTCAGATTTAATGAGGAGGAGGATTGGGTAGCTTTGATCAATCCGGAGCGTATGGTTGTAGATGTGTTTAGATCAACAATCTTGTACCGAAAATCAATAGGTTCAGGAAAAGTGATGGTAATACTGGTGTAATCGTTACATGGATTTGGAAAGATTTGAATGTGGTTGGATGGTATATTTACTTTATCAATACCAACTATCGAAAAGAGGGTATCGGTAAATAC
>JABMQA010000465.1 GCA_013203545.1 Bacteroidota bacterium | reverse complement strand
GATGAAACCATGTTGCAGCAAATTGCCTCAGCAGGAAACGGGAAATATGTGAGGGCAAATAATTCCCAGTCGGGCCTGAGCATCATATTTGACGAAATTGATAACATGGAAAAAACAGAATTCGAATCAAGGGTGTTTTCGGATTATGAAGACAGATTTCAGTATTTTCTTGCAGCAGTATTGCTTTTACTACTCATCGAGTTTTTAATC
This sequence comes from Bacteroidota bacterium, assembly GCA_013203545.1. Classification (GTDB taxonomy): domain Bacteria; phylum Bacteroidota; class Bacteroidia; order Bacteroidales; family 4484-276; genus JABMQA01. The sequence goes on along the minus strand of JABMQA010000465.1, from coordinate 7,538 downwards.
CTTGAAAGAAGGGGGAAAAAATTCAGAAACGTAAATCTGTTTGGCGAAACGAGAAATTAACACAAAACTGGAAAAACAAAACATGAAAATATCTGCATATATAATAACACTTGCCATAATACAACTTCTGGCAATTTCGCAGCTGGCAGCCCAAACTGAGAACAAATTCATCAGAAGGGGCAACGATGCATTTGAAGATGGTGATTACAAAACGGCAGAAATTGATTACAGAAAGGCAATCGAAAAAAATGAAAAATCAGTAGCCGGCGAATTCAACCTGGGTGGTGCAATGTACCAGCAAGAAGGATTTGAGGATGCTGCGAAAATTTACGAAAAGCTTGCAAATTCAAACCTTTCGAATCGGCAGAAAGCCGAAACTTTCCATAATATGGGTAATACACTGATGCAGATGCAGCAGTATGAACAGGCTATTGAAGCTTATAAAAATGCGCTCCGGAAAAACCCTGATGACATGGATACAAAGTATAACCTGGAGTATGCCAAAAAAATGCTGAAACAACAACAGCAACAACAGCAGCAGCAGGATCAAAACCAGGATAAAGACCAGGATAAAGACGATCAGAAAAAACAGGATCAGAAAAAGGAGGATGAACAAAACAAAGAAGAGCAGCAAAAAGAGCAACAGCAGGATCAACAGAAACAAAATCAGGATCAACAACAACAGCAACAGCAACAGCAACCACAGCAGATGAAACAAATATCAAAGGAAGATGCTGAACGAATGCTACAGGCCCTTAAAGACAACGAAAAAAAAACACTGGAGAAGTTAAAACTTGAGAAAGCCAAAAGTGCAAAACGTGTAAAATCTGAAAAAGATTGGTAATTCAATATTTTTTAATGAATTATAAAATTAATCAACATAATAATAGTTTTAATATCGAAAAACCGGAAATGAAAAAAATAATTCTAATTCTGGCATCAATTGTCCTGTTTTCGATAAACCATGTAATGGCAGACAATGCGCAGCTCACGGCAACTGCCAAAACAGTTGTGCGTATTGGTGAGCAATTTCAGCTTCAATATTCGTTCAATGCGGAGGGTACAGGATTTCAGGGGCCACGCTTTAGTGATTTTCAACTGCTCACCGGGCCAAATCCATCCACACAGTCCAGCGTTCAAATCATCAATGGTAAGGTAAACCGTAACGTCAGCTATACATTCACTTACATCCTGAGGGCCACAAAAGAGGGTTCTTTCAACATCCCTGCCGCATCGATAACTTACAATGGCAAAAAATATACTTCAAACACCCTGACCATTAAAGTTGTAAAGGGATCAACCCCATCAGCAAGCAACAACAACCAAAAGGAAGATGAAAACGATGTCTTTATCAGAGCGTACATAAATAACACCACACCCGTTCAGGGCGAACAGATTATTATTACATATAAACTTTTTACAAGCGTCCATATCTCAAATATTGATGATTCAAAAATATCATCCTTCAAGGGTTTTTGGGCTAAAAACCTATTTGGCAGCCAGGAAGGATATCCGCAATCGCGTGAAACCATTAATGGGAAGGAATATATTGTAGCTGAGATTAAGAAGTTCGCACTATTCCCACAGCGTAGTGGTGAAATTACAATTGAACCGGGTGAAATAACTTGTGTGGCCCAGATTAAATCGGCATCACAACGGAAAAGTTCTGATCCGTTTTTCGACAGTTTTTTTAACGATCCGTTTTTTAACAGCCGGTACCAGAACATCGAAAAACAATTGCTTTCGAATAGTTTAAAAATCGATGTTAAACCGCTGCCAACAAAGGATAAACCGGCAGATTTCAGTGGCGCTGTCGGATCCTTCACATTTACTTCTGAGATCGACAGAACCGAGGTAAAAGCAAATGAAGCCATTACCCTGAAATATTCCCTGAAAGGAAGGGGAAATATCGAATTGATAGATGCGCCAAATGTGACATTCCCACCCGATTTTGAAGTATATGACCCTGAAATTAAAAACAGCATCCGCGCAGCTACCAACGGTGTTTCCGGCTCCAGAACCTTTGAATACCTTGTTATCCCACGAAACCCGGGTGACTATACGATAAATTCCGTAGCGTTTTCATATTATGATGTCAGTAGCCGTAAATATGTTATCATCCCTACACCCGAATACAAAATCAAAGTTGAACGCAACAATGGGGCTTCAACAAATGTAACATACAGTGGTGTAAGCCAGGAAGACATTCAGTACATCGGGCGTGACATCAGGCATATTAAAGAATCCCCACAATATGATTTACACATTAAAGGCCGGTTCTTTTTTAAATCAGGTACCTATTTCCTGTTTTTGATTATTCCCATGATCATGTTTATCGTTGTGTTGATTATCCGGAGAAATCATGTTAAAAGGCATAGCAATGTTGCCCTGATGAAAACCCGGAAGGCTACCAAAGTGTCCAAAAGACGCCTTAAAACCGCTCATCATTACCTGAAGGAAAACAAAGAGAACGAGTTTTATGTAGAGATTTCCAAAGCCCTCTGGGGATATCTAAGTGATAAATTTAATATTCCACGTTCAGAATTATCAATGGACAATGTAAAAGATCAACTTGTTATCAAAGCTGTTAATGATGAAATGATCCATCAGTTTATTAACACATTAAACAATACTGAATATGCCAGGTTTGCACCCGGTGACAAGTCCGAAAACATGGACAATATATACAATGAGGCCTTGATTATCATCAGTAAAATTGAAAGAGAACTCAAATAAAGTTTCGGTGTAAATGAAAAAATATCTTTTAGCCATATTATTCTTTATTTCATGCCTGGCCTTCGCCGATGATAACCAGATATTGATCCGGGAGGCCAATAAGGAATACAATGAAGGCTTGTACGGCCAGGCCATTGAGCTTTATGAAAAAGCAATGGAAAATGGATACGAATCGTTCGAATTGTATTATAATCTTGGAAACGCCTATTTCAAGCTCAATAACCTTGCGTCTGCCATACTCTTTTTTGAAAAAGCCAAAAAGCTCAATCCCAATGATGAAGATATTAACTTCAATTTAAAGATTGCCAACAGCCGTATTGTTGATAAAATTGAAACTGTCCCGGAATTATTTTATGTTCGCTGGTGGAATTCGATGATTTATGCCTTGAACGTTGATGAATGGGCATGGGTAAATATCCTTTCGTTTTCGCTTGCGCTTGTACTGATTCTTGTTTTCTTACTTTCACAATCAATCTGGTTGAAAAAAACTTCGTTCTGGCTGGGCATTCTTATCTTGTTATTCTCCATTTCAAGCTATTTGCTGTCCAGTCAAAAATACAACTCCTTTTTGAAAAACCATGAAGCCATTGTTTTCACACCTACCGTTACGGTAAAAAGCTCGCCAAGTAAAACCGGAATTGATCTTTTTGTCATTCATGAGGGCACCAAATTACAAATCACTGACCAGGTTGGGGATAACTGGTATGAAGTGAAAATTGCAAACGGAAGTGTTGGATGGATTCCTGCCACCGACATCAGAAAAATATAAAAAAAATCCTGTACCGAAAAGATACAGGATTTTTTTTGTGCCATCGTTGCATTTTAGAATCCCAGACCTGCTTTTATTTCTTTTGGAATTCCATTTTTGTTTGTCATTAAAAACAAGGTGTTAAGCTTTACATACTCCATCGAGAGATTTATCGGCGTACTATTTGCCTGGCAAACCTGTTTGGCGATAAAATACTGATTACCTTTTTTGTCCTTCGATATTCCGTAAATCAATAGATAATCCTGCTCCTGGCCCACATTGGTTTCGTATGCAATTTGCCTTTCGCCTTCGGCAATTATCCTTTCCGCTACAGGCATTTTTTCGGCCTGTTCGCCTTCTGCCTGCTTTTTATCACCAGGCATCGCACCGGCCGGAACTATCGCCACACGCTCATCCTCGAAGATCAGTTCTTTATCCAACACGCCATACCACAAAACTGCGTACCCTTTGTCGATCTCATTTGCTATGATAGTAACAAAATTATCCATCTTCACATTATAAAACTTGTCGCTGTGCCAGTTCTCCCGCTTTTTTAATACAAACGGTTCATTCGGTTCCTCCCTGTTATCAGCGGTTAAAAGCACATAATCACTTGATTTTAATCCTGATTTTTCTGCAAAGGATTTAGGTGTAAAATCTTCATCTTCGTATTTAAATTCTATTCTTGCTTCACCAATATATCCTGATAATGCCGCATCATAAATACTTTGCCATCTTTCAGTAAATACTCCCTTCTCAACCTGAACCACATTGGCCAGAACACCTTTTAATATTCCGTCCATCTCGCCCTGCTTTGGATCCAGCGCATCTTTTCCGGATTTCATGTAGGCTGATTCGGGTACCATTCCATATTCATCCATGCACAACATTACATCCTGCGCCATCCCTTTTTCACTTAGCTTGATCGCACCATCGGATTCCAGATAAACTTTTGCCTTTTCCAAGTATGAATTGTGTATAAAATCCATCTCAGCAAGATCAATCCCACTTTTACCTGTCCTGATCAATTCAGCCTCCAACAACGCTGATCCTGCATTGCCCCAGCACGAACCTATCCGTTGAATGTCCTTTGAATCATTGGTTTTAAGGGACTTTACCTCTTCGATCTGATAATACGTTTCCTGAGCCCCTACGAACCAGGTATTCGAAATAAAAAAGATTACCAGAGCTACAATTCCAAATAATTTTTTTCTTCTCATAAGTATGCTATTTAAATTTATTGATTTTATTCACATTAAAAAATAAATACGCGCAAATGTAGTATTTTAGTTCATTCTGCTTTACAAAAATTGTGCACATATTGCTGTATGCCTGTTGTAAATTATACATAAACTCTTCAAACAAAGAATCGTATTATTTAAAATGGATTTGAATTGCCTAAAAGTATGGTTGATACCATTTTTTTTTTCAACTTTGTTCAATCAATTATGAAGGGATTTTTTCAATTTTAAGTCATTATTTATTAGACTTTTTACTGCACCGTTACCTGATTATCAGCGGCCGTAAACTGATTTAAAATTGTTTATTGCTTCATGCAACGTTATTTTTGTTTGTTTTGTTTTTTGAAAAGGGATAAATTTTCAATCATTTTTTAAATCATACAGATTACCTTTGCATAAAAATAAGATGTAATTTGGCAAGCTTAAAATGAAACCAAAACCGAATTTACTATTACGCAAAATTATACTAATCAAATTGAAATCGATATGAAAAGTAAACTTTTACCAATTAGCTTATTTGTCTTAATTCTTGGGTTTACTACCATTATCCTTGCCTCTGGTTGGGTTGATAACCCTCCAGCCAGAGTCAACCAACAGGGTAATTCCGCTATGCAGGCATCTCTTGATTATCTCAATAAGTTAAGAGCCAACCAAGTAACCGGTAAAATCGACCCACTCGATGTTATGAATGCAAGATTACAGGTTGAGCAAATGCAATTAAAGTCAGGTAATGAGTTGGGATTAGGCTGGGAAGAAATGGGGCCTGATAATGCTCCAGGACGGGTACGTGCAATCCTTGTTGATGAGAAAGCTGACAACGACCAAACGCTTATTGTTGCAGGTGTTTCAGGCGGTTTTTGGAAAACTGAAAACCTCGGGGCAACCTGGGCTAAATTAAATAAGGAGAATGAAAATCTATATATCACCTGCATGGCACAAGCTCCGGATGGAACAATCTATGCCGGAAGTGGTGAAGCATTTTGCTCAGATAACGACACCTACTATGGTGGATTTGTCGGGCAGGGTATGTACATTTCCGGTGACCGGAATAATTTTACGCTTTTAACCTCAACTGTCCCAGTTGTAACCCAGGAAAACGACACCGTTGATTGGGCATACATTAACAAAATTGCCATTGATATGGAAGGGCGGATATATGCCGCAACCAACACCGGCCTGTTTTATTCCGATGATAAAGGATCATCCTGGATGAAAGCTGTTAAATATGTTTACGATACTGCTTACTTTGATGTTACGCTTGCAATCGACACATCAATTATGTGTGATTCCTGGGATACCACCGGTGGCGTTTTTGTTGCAACCAACAAGCAATATGAAGTCGACACAACAGTTTATACAAGGGCTGAAAGCAGCAGAATAAATGAAATTCTTGAATTTGGCAAAGAAATGTGCACCGATGTAAAAGTTGCCGACGATGGTCAGGTTTTTGCTACAATAGGGAACCTGGTTTACTCAGCGCCCAAGGCAACCATGGTATTCACCAATCATTCGCATAATCCGGATAATCCGGATATTATCAGCCAGGAAAAAAACATCTTTACAACAACACTGCATGCCATCGATACACTTGGGCAAGAATACATCAGAGGTGTGCTAAATTACACCGAAACACTTCCTTTTGAACCATTTGTTGATTATACCATTGTTCAGACATCAGCAGGTTTTGCGCTGGTGAATGCAATAAGCCCACTTTCATTCAATCCCGGACGCACATCGGTAGCTATTGCACCTTCCGACAACAATGTTGTGTATGTCCTCGGATCAGACCAGTTCGGAACCCTGGACAATATATATGTTTCGGAAAACCGTGGTTTAACCTGGGAAATCATATTCCCGGGAGGTTCAAACCTCGAAATTTTTGATGGTACCTCATGTTTTAATAATACGATCTCTGTTTTCCCGGAAGATCCCTACAGATTGCTTGTTGGTGGTGAAGATATGTGGTATGGCATAAAATATGCCGGTGGAGGATATTACAACTGGGGGGCCGGGCCAATCACAAATGGATTTAATGTTCCAAGCGGACATCATCAATATGTGTTTGCCCGGAATTCAAATTCTAAAATTGCCATTGCTACTAACAGAGGCGTTTCTTTTGGTATAATTAATACAGCAGGAAACTATGATTTCCAGAATTTTGTAAGAGGGTTATCCAATACACAATCATATACGGTAGGCATCTCCGGAACAAAACATGGCCTTTTAACCGGAGCCCAGGACAATGGCACATTCTATATCAGCGGATATGGAAATACACATACATCTTCCATAAAAATTGATAATTTCATTGGTGGTTCATGTGCAATTTCCCTTATCGATACCAACGCATTTTTATTTGGCAGGTACAATCCAAGCATAGGTGCTGGCCAGAAAAACTTTATTTTACGCTCAGAGGATAAGGGGGCAAACACATCATTCAACTTTACAATAAACGCAGGCACTATTTTCAAAGCCCCATTTACACTTTGGGAAAGCTTTGATGATCAAACTTCGCCCGATTCCGTAAAGTACAAAGCCGGCAAAGGCTACTCAAAAGGCGATAAAATATATGCTGAAAGTGCCAATGCGGGTTACCCAATTCCATATGTACTTACAGATACACTCCATCAAGGTGACTCTATTTATGTGAATGATTACATTCAGGCGAAATTTTTTGTTGCACTTGCCGGTGGCATATTTGTAACAAAAGATGTGATTAAATTTGGCAGAGAGATCAATGTGGGGTCAGGAAATTTAAGATCAAATAATATCTGGAAAATTGCAGATGCCTCGGGTTTCCCCACCTGTATTTC
>JABMQA010000464.1 GCA_013203545.1 Bacteroidota bacterium | reverse complement strand
ACCAGTGTGCCAAGGAATTTCCCAATAATCACCTGCCAGTCGCTGACAGGCCTGGTTAGCAGCAATTCGATTGTGCCTGTTTTGTTTTCTTCAGCAAAAAGCCGCATGGTAAGCGCCGGGATAAAAAAGAAAAGTGTCCAGTAGGCCACGCCAAAAAATGCCTGTAAACTGGCCTGCTTAACGAAGAAGATATCCGACCCGTACAGCCAGGTAAAAAACCCGCTGAATCCCAGAAATGCAATAAGCATAATATATGCGGTCAGCGAATCGAAAAACGATTGTAATTCTCTTTTGCTTATGACCCAAATCTGCTTCATATTTTGAAATTTTAAATTTTAGATGATGAATTTTAAATTTTAGTTTGTGAAGTTTTCACAATTGCTTGGATAAGATGTATTCTGATGTTTAACAAGTTCCTGATGAAGTCCGATGATCTTCAGGGCAAAATTGAATGATTTTTCCTGTATAAGATTATCCTTTTTCATTGTATAAAATTATTAAAATGCTAATCAAAATTTAACATTTACAATTTCTAAATCCTATTTAATCGTCAGTTCACGGAAAATATCCTCAAGCTTGGTCTCAATGGAGGTCAGTTCTGTAAGTATCCAATTATTTTCAACACAAAGCTTGAAAATACCTCTTTTGGATGACTGGTCCTTCTTACTCTGAACTTCGAAAGTGTTGTTGTTTCCATTCATGATATCCACTACATCCACTGTTTCGATGGTTTTCAGTTTTTCAAAGATGGCATCACTTTCCCCGTCTTCAATGGAAACCTTAAGGATTTCTTTTCCCTGGGCATGCTTTCTAAGCTCTTCGGATGTTCCGTCGGCAACTATTTTACCCTTGTTGATAATCATGATGCGGTCGCAAGTGGCTTCAACTTCAGCCAGAATATGCGAACTAAGGATGACTGTTTTCTCACGGCCGATCTTCTTGATCAACTCACGGATTTCAACGATCTGGTTTGGGTCGAGGCCTGAAGTTGGCTCGTCAAGAATCAGTACTTCCGGATCGTGAATAAGTGCCTGGGCCAAGCCAACACGTTGCCTGTAACCTTTGGATAATTCACTGATCTTTTTGTGTTTTTCGCCTTCGAGGCCACAAATTTCAACCATCTCACGAATCCTATCATTGACCTTAGAACCTTCGATCCGCTGCAAACGGGCTACAAACTTCAGGTAATCAATAACAGCCATTTCCTGGTACAATGGATTGCTTTCAGGTAAATAGCCAATTCTTTTCTTGATTTCCTCAGGATTCGCATAAATGCAAAACTCACCAACTTTAATTTCGCCTTCAGTGGGATTTAAATAGGTGGTGATGGCTTTCATAGTTGTGGTTTTACCCGCACCATTAGGCCCGAGAAATCCCAGAACTTCACCCGTATTCACCCGGAATGAAATGTTGTCAACGGCACGTTGTGCGCCGTACACCTTGGTTAAATTTTCAACTACAATGTCCATATCATTAAATTTAATTTTTGGAGTGCAAAAGAAAGAATTTTCAAGCGGGTGTTACTACCATTGAACAGGGTTTAACATAATTTAACGTAGCTAAACATATTACAAATAAGGTTTTTACGGTATTGTGATACCCGAATATGAAAATATAGTGAATGCTCTTTATTTCAAGTAAATAAGAGAGAATGTGTGGATGAAAATTGATATTAGAAGTCAGAGGGTAAAGAGGAAATGTATGGTATTAAAAAGTAATATTTATAGAAAATAAAAATAACTATATCCACATCCAATCCTGAATGAACTGGCCGTCCCCCTTTCCCAAAGGGGGATTAATAACTTCCCTTAAAACTTTTTTTAAAATCTTCGAAAGCCTCTTTTTTATAAGCCTCTTCGGCAATGAAATGCAAAACAGGTTCAAGCTTTTCGGGTGTGTTATAGCCGGGTAAGACTGTGATTAACTTAACCTTATCATCCAGGAAGACAAATGAAGGATACGACAGTTTACGGTTGAGCAAAGCAACGGCAAGTAAATGGGTGGATCTTTTTTTACCAGGATTCGGATTTACATACTCTTTGCCATCAATTGTAATGGGCTCACTGGACTCCGCATCAAATTTTACGGGCCAAAAATTCTCGTTCATGTATTCAACAATCACCGGATCGACAAATGTGTTGGCATCCATTTTTTTACACCAGCCACACCATTCGGTAAACACGTCAATAAAAAATTTCTTCTTTTTCTTTTTATTTAACGCAACCGCTTCTTCAATGCTATACCATTTTATTTTGGCCGCTTCCTGGGCTTTCAGGTTGGTGGTGATCAGAAAAATCGAAATCAGAAATATAGCTGAAATTGTACGTTTTGTCATAGGTGTAATTCTTAAAATTAATAGGTTAAATAACTGTCAAAAGACATAGATTATTGAATATGCCATTCATTTACATCATCGATCGCTCAATATCCCGTTTGGTGTCTTTCTTTTTCAACGTGTCACGTTTGTCGTAAAAATGTTTACCCCTTGCAAGGGCAATGCTAAGTTTTGCCAACCCTTTCTCATTCACAAATAGCAAAACCGGTATAATAGTAAAACCCTTTTCGTTGACTTTTGTGAGTAGTTTTTTGAGCTCCCTTTTTTTAAGAAGTAACTTTCTGTCACGTTTTGGTTCATGATTATAAATCGTGCCTTGCGTGTAAATGGCAATGTGCATTTCTTTTACATACAATTCGTTGTTTACAAAAGCACAAAATGCATCGCCGATATTTGCTTTCCCGGCACGGACCGACTTAATCTCGGTACCGGTAAGTTTGATGCCCGCAGTATATTCCTCAACCAGAAAGTATTGGAAAGAAGCCTTTTTATTTTTTATTTCGATTACGTTT
>JABMQA010000463.1 GCA_013203545.1 Bacteroidota bacterium | reverse complement strand
TAAAAGTCATATTCTCACCAAACCGTTTATATACCACAGCCCAATTGTTGGTGTACTTTTCATTGGCGAATTTCACCAGATCAGCCTTGGAAACGGTTTCGAGTTCATCAATAAATTTCAACCGGTCCAGGTATGAAATGTCCTTGGTAAATGCGTCAACATAGGTAAATACCCTGCTGAAATTGCTCTCCTGCTGTTGGATTTCTGACAACCTGAATGCGTTTGTGATGGCATCGAGCATCCAGTTATCGAATTCCCCTTTTTTCACTTTTTCCAATTCCGCAAGCAAAAGATCCTTCACCTCTTCGAGGGTCTGGTTTTCACGAGGCGTACCATAAAACATGTGGATCCCATAATCTTTGAGAAAATTGGTATAGCTGCCAGCCTGCAAAACCTTTTGTTGCTGCACGAGGTTAAGGTCGATCAGCCCCGCCTGCCGGTTACTCAGCATCATGTCGATCATGGCAACATATTTCCGGTCTTCCGAGTTGTCGCCGTCGAACCTGAAGGCCAGCAACAAGTTTTCAATATCAGGGCCATATACATCTTTAACAATCGGACCCTGCAATGGCTTTTCAACGGGATTATTCACCTTGGGTACTTCCTTGCGCTGAAGTTCCCCAAAATATTTGTCAACCATCAGGATCGTTTCATCAAAATCGAGATCACCTGACAGGGCTACCGCCATATTGTTGGGAACATAAAATGTATGGGCAAATTCATAAATTTTCTCCATCGAGGGGTTTTTCAGGTGTGCAGCCAGACCAATTACCTGCCGGCCGTAAGGATGTTCAGGAAAGAGGGCTTCCATCAGCACCATATTTGCCCGTCTTCCGTCTATATCCTGGTAGGTATTATACTCTTCATAAACAGTTTCGAGTTCGGTATGAAATAACCTGAGGACGATATCCCCAAACCTTTCACTTTCGAGCATCATCCATTTCTCCATTTCGTTTTTCGGAATATCGTTGACGTACACCGTGAAATCATAACTGGTTCCTGCGTTGGTGTGTTTTGCCCCCATGCTGGAGATCATCTTATCATATTCGTTGGTGGCAACATACCTGGCGGCAATCTGGGAGAGGCTGTCGATGTTACCATACACAGCACGTTTTTCTTCGCTGGTCACACAGTCCCTGTACTTTTCAAATAAGCCGGAGATTTCCTGCAAAAGAGGCTCCTCCTCTTCCCAGTTTATTGTACCAATCTGGTTGGTGCCCTTAAACATCAAGTGCTCAAAATAGTGAGCAAGGCCGGTGGTTTCGATGGGATCGTGTGCTGACCCTGCACGTACACCAACCAATGTGGCAATACGGGGTTCATCTGTGTTAACCGAAAGGAAAACTTTAAGGCCATTTTCCAAAGTATAGATACGGGTCCCCAGGGGATCGTCGGTAACTGTTTCGAATACAAAACCGTTGTCATCCGTTTGGGTAACAGTTTTATACTTTTCGTAAGTACACGAGAAAAGGAATGGAAGTAAAAAAAATGCAAAAAGCGTAAATTTTTTCATCGGGTTTAGAATTTTTAGTTCGCCAAAGTTAAAACGGTTAATCTACAAACAAAAACGAAATCAGGTATTTATTCCTACTTTCAGATCCTCTCCCTCAGAGCTTGCAATAATTGATGCCCCGCAGCTATCGCTCCATACATTCACAGTGGTTCTGAACATATCCAGAATCCTGTCCACGGCAAGAATCAACCCTACACCTTCGAGCGGGAGGCCAACTGCAGTAAGAATAATGGTGATCATGACCAGGCCGGCCATGGGGATGCCTGCCGCACCAATTGAGGCCAAAAGTGCAGTGATAACAACAATTACCTGTTGGATGACACTTAAATCATATCCATATGCCTGTGCAATAAAAATAACGGCCACACATTCGTACAATGCAGTCCCATCCATATTTATGGTGGCACCAAGCGGCAGGGTGAAGCTGCTGATCTTATTTGAAACCCCGGCGTTAAATTCAACCGCTTCCATTGTCAGCGGCAGTGTGGCGCTGGATGAAGAGGTGGAAAAAGCTGTGATAAGCGGTGTTCGCAGGGCATTAAATTGTTTCCATGGATTTACTTTGCCAACAAACCGGGCAATCAAAGGAAGTGTAACAAAAGCATGAAAAGCAAGTGCCATCAATACAACCCCCATATACAATCCCATGCTTTGCATCAGTGCCATGAGGTCATCCTGCTGTGCAACCTTTTCGGCCACCAATCCAAAAATCCCGATGGGGGTAAATTTTATGATAAAAAGTGTTAGCTTCATCATCACATCAAATACAGCATTGAAAAATCCGGAGAGTAATTTTTTCGGCTTTTTGTCGATTTGCGTAATAAAAAAACCAAACAACATGGCAAAGAAAATGACCGACAACATCTGGCCGTTGCTGGAAAGGGCACTAAAAATATTGTCAGGGATAACGTTTATCAACGTTTCGCCCAGCGAATCAGTCCCGGCATTAATGTCAACTTTCCTGCTTAGGTTCAGATCAGCCCCGATGCCCGGCTTAAATAAATTAACAAGTACTAACCCGGTCAATATGGCAAACATGCTGGTTGAAAGGTAATATGTCATGGTTTTTAATCCCAGCCGTCCAATGTTTTCAGCTTTCCCGATGTTGGTTATTCCGGAAATAATTGAGCTCAGGATAAGTGGAATGATGATCATTTTTAACGCCCGTAAAAAAATCACTCCCATCCACGAAACCCAGGAAATGTATTCTTTAAAATAGATCCCGAAAATAACCGCCAGTATCAGTGCAATTAAAATCTGCCAGTGAAGTTCAATTTTCTTCATCATACATGGGTGCTTTTACCAATGAAATGTTTATCAACATATCCTGCTGATTTGCCGATGCAGGATTTATATCTTGTAATTAAAATTCGTGCTAAAGTAGAAAAAAAACGAGTACCCGGCTTTTTAAGTAAAATTCCGGTTAGGTCTGGCTAAATATTTTTTTAATGTGCTGAGGATTGTATTAACTATATCTGAAGTTGTGATCTCTTTGTGTAACTCTGTGATTCTTTGTGTAACTTTTGCCAAAGGCATCACTTTGTGAGTGGAATAGCTGTAACACAGAGAGCCACGGAGAAAACGCAAAGTTTCACAAAGAAAAAACAGTTATTATGATCGAAAATGAATTATCAAAAACAATTATTGGGTGTGCTATAGAGGTACATACACAATTAGGGACAGGGTTATTGGAACCTGCATATCAAGAGTGTTTGTATTATGACTTAAAGCAGTCTGGCTTAAAGGTTCAAAAAGAAAAACCTATGCCAATATAAACTTGGCTTGCTTTTTAATTGATACAAAAGAAAATTGTTTAATTTTACCCCTTCTAACTAATCATCACTATCATGAAACTCAAAAATTTACTATTCTTAATCTCATTTCTTTTAATAGGGAGTGTTGTATTTTCGCAGCATCCAAATGTAATGATCACCAACAGCAATTCACCCGAAGAGCCATCCATCAATATCGATCCGAACAATCCCAACCGGATGATTGCAGGTGCAAATATCAATAATGTTTTCACTTCGGAGGATGCGGGACAGACCTGGAACGTTAGCACCCTCACCTCTCCATCATATGGTGTATGGGGCGATCCCGTTACAATTGTTGACAACAACGGAAACTATCTCTTCTTCCATCTTGCCAACCCTGCTGTAGGAAGCTGGATCGACCGGATCGTATGCCAGAAATCCACTGATGGCGGCACAACCTGGAACGATGGCTCATATATGGGATTGAATGGTAGTAAAGCACAGGATAAAGAGTGGGTTATCATTGACAGAACAAATGGGAATGTTTATGTTACCTGGACCCAGTTTGATAAATATGGTGACACAAATCAAATTTACAGAAGCAACATTCACTTTTCGAAATCAAGCGATAATGGAGATACCTGGTCACCGGCATTACGAATCAACGAAGTTGATGGCGATTGCATCGACAGTGACAATACAGTTGAAGGCGCTGTTCCGGCCGTCGGGCCCAATGGCGAAATTTATGTGGCCTGGGCCGGGCCGGAAGGCATTGTGTTCGACAAATCGCTCGACCAGGGTGAAACCTGGCTGGATGAAGACATTTTTGTTTCCGATTTTCCCGGCGGTTGGGATTATGCCATTCCCGGAATATACAGATGTAACGGTTTACCAATAACCTGTTGCGACCTCAGCAACTCACCCAACAACGGAACCATATATATCAACTGGACCGACCAGCG
>JABMQA010000462.1 GCA_013203545.1 Bacteroidota bacterium | reverse complement strand
TTTTAGACAGCTTCTAAACTCCGAACTCTAAACCCTAAACCCTAAACTCTAAACTCCGAACCCCAAACTCCGAACCCCAAACTCCAAACGCTTAACCCTAATACCCAACCCTTACTTTTGCAGGATATCCCATATTTTTAAGCAGGTGCATTAACCGGTCCGGATTGGTGAGTACACTGTCGTATTCGATAAAAACAACCGTATCGGTCCAGCAGGCAAAATTAAAACTTACCCCGGTGGTGGTATCCAGTGCATCCTGTACGGTTTCGATGGTAAGTGAATCCATTCCGTAAACGGTAAATTCAACCGTGGCAATTCGGGCTGTATCAATTTTTATTGGGTATTCCGGGGAGGTGCCCGCAAAAGTTGGATATAATACGGATAGTGAAATAGCAAAAATTACTATTGCCGTAAACAGGTTTGCAAATATGCGTTTCATCTGTTGAAAATTTCGGCAAAGGTATGAAACATTTAGATTTCTACATATAAAAAAGCCGCTTCAGATAACAAATCTGAAGCAGCTTTTCACTTTCGGATTATCGAAATAATACGGTATTATTCAATCACGATTTTTTGAATTGAGCTTATTGCATTACTTGTAAGTTTAACAAAGTACAAGCCTTTGGGTTGATCACCGAGATTGATTGTTGTGGTGTTTGTTATTTCGGATGTGTAAATAACCTGACCGGTTGCATTGGTAACTTCAAGGTTATATTTACCTTTTGCAGCGATCTCAAACTGACCGTTGCTCGGGTTTGGATAAATTGAGATGATACCAAATCCTTTTTCATTCAGACCGGTAGCGCCCAATTTCAATTCGGAGATGATGGATAAACCATTTTCTGCAAATAGGCCATCATAATTTGGGGCCTGCTGACTGTAAACGGCAGTAGCCTCAATGATTTCGCCATTTCTCCAGATTTTGTAGGATAGGGTCTCTTTTTGGTTGAGGCCGTCAATCTGGCCGGAATACTGGTCATCACCATAAGCTACAAGTGATATCGCATGCTGGCTGCCATCATAAGTTGACATACCTGCGCACATGCCATCGGAATTAAATACACCGATAACATCACCTTTTTCAAGAGTGTTAGCAGCAACCGAAATAATATGTTGTCTGCCGGTATTAACCACGTTATTCCATGTGGTTTGATTTTCAGCAGATACATACTGTATAACAGGCAGGTTCTTTGGAGGGATCAGGCTATAGTCGATAACCACAGGATTGTTAACCATGGTAAGATATGCATATCCCGGAACAAGCACTTCGAGTGCTCCATTTACACCAGGAACAATACCACCTGCAGGCCAGTATACTTCGCCGGTATAAATATCGAACATAAACTCGATATCGCCACCCAGAGGAACAATGAAATCTTCTACAGATGCAGGGCCCTCCGATAATACAGGTACGAAATGGATACCAGGATCGAGGGATACAGTTCTATCCATTAGCTCGGTTCCAGGGTATACAAAATAGGTACTTCCATCAAACTTAACTTTATAGCCTTCGTAGGTATTCCAGTCACCAATGGTGTTGATGTTCTGGCCGGGCCAGAAAATACCATTTTCGCTTACCATAATGGTGAGGTTGCCCAATGCGGGAGCAAATAAATCCTCAAGTGAAATTCTACCGGGGATCAGGTTGCTTGATATGCCGGTCCATCCCGAAGGATACCATACCGGTAATACAAGGTCAGTATTGCATCCGGCCATTGGTGTGCAATATATGCCTTCGCCGTTGGCATTGATTGCCGCCAGTTTGGTTGATGCCGCCCAGTTTACCGGATCGTTGTTATCAAGATCGGGATCGCAGAAGGTAAGTGACGGGCCTTCACCATCGGTTACGGGATACCAGCTGCCGCCATCATCATAATCAACATAGCAGCGCTGGATTCCTCCATTGTCGGTGAGTTCGATATCTTCACCGCTATTACCAAGGCTTCCACTGGTCCATTCAAGTACATCCAGCCCGAAAGTGTTTAAAAATGCGCTTGCACTTTTACAAACAACCACATACTCACCTGGGTTAAGAACATGGTCAGGGAATGTAAAACCAACACCCTGCGTGATTTCCCAATCCAGCAAATTCAATATCCCTTCACCGTTGTTGTAGAACTCGATAAATTCAAGTGAATCGGTTCCTGCTTCGGGTGGGTTGTACATGATTTCCGTGATCACAACATCAATGGGCGGAACAATTGTGAAGTAGTCATCACTTGTATCCTCAAGCCCAAGGGTGGTGGAGGTAATGTGAATTTTATAGTCATCGCCATAATCCTGCACTACCATCCATGTAAATGTACCGTCAGAAACGGGTACATCTTCTGCCAGTACCACAACACCTTTTGGGGTATTAAGCAATTCGATGTCAATATCGCCATCGAATGAGAATGCATCCCAGGTAATATCATAATCAGTGCCCTGCTCTACTTGTTCACCACCATTTGGTGATGTAAGGACTATAGTCGGTGGTACGTAGAAATCGCCCAGGTCGCGTGCAGATAGGTAATCCCCATCGTATCTGGAGTTTGGAAGGCCGATTACATCGCAGGCAACCGGCGGGATAAGGGTACCGATGTAATCCATATCATAGAAGGTGGTTCTGAAATCACCGCTGGCTTTACTGGCATCTGTCATCGGATAAACTGTGCCATTTGCAAAATTATCGCCACCATCTTCAAATGTTACGCCAATCAATTGTACGAGTTCGGCTTCGTAATCCTCAAAGTTTGTAACCATTTCATCAATGGTAATTACTTCAGGCATCAATACATTTCCTGATGAAGTTGCAGTGCCGGGATCAACAGCCGGAACAAACTGAAGCATATTTCCATATTCGGTTAAAGACCCGATCAGTCCGGTAATTCCGTCCCAACGGGCATAGGTAGTGGTAATGATACCGGGATCATCATCAATCAGTATGGCCGCTGTGGCATCCTGGATGTATTTCTGCCCCCGATAATCCTGCTGGAAGGTTAATACTACCTCTTCGGAGAGCATATAATAATCCGCATCGGTACCAAAAGTTGCGCGTAGTTCGGCAATGGTATTAATTTCATCAACCTCCGGGAAGGTATAGGTTGCTGCTGCTGTTGAACTTGATCCAAAACCAATGGCAAAAGCTTTTGCCTTTACTGTGGTAGTAAGGTCGATGGGTAATGGAATTGTATATTCTGTAGAAAACATATCAGGTTCTGATCCATCGGTTGTGTAATAGATGGTAGCACCGGCAGTAGCACAGGTTATTTCCAGATTGATCGGGAAGAAATATGTACCCTGCGATTCAGACAGGGAGGGCTTTTCTACAATTGGGGTTCCTCCGCAAACAGCAACGTGCGATCCCAGGTCATCCCAGTAATTTTGCGGTTCAACATTCCACTCCGAGTTATCTACATTTGTTCCGGCAGAACTTGCCCAGTCAGTATTTGGACTACAAACATTGTCTTTCCTAATCAATGTTTTTTCGGCTGTGCCAGGTGAAATCCCAGCAACAGGCCAATTGGATCCGGGATCTTCACCAAGTACTCCAATTGCATCAATAAATACATCATTATTGAATAATCCGAGGGCATCATCACCATTAAAATAGGTAATGCTACTGAAAATATCAGAACGGTCCTTTATATATTGGGCTGCACCACTATTAGCAATCACATACACATCGCCATCTGCCAATATGCCTTCAAGAACAAGCACATCCTGCCAGACAGGAGAGCCATTGTTTGCCCGTTTCATAGAATATGCTGACAGGTCAACAGCTTCTCCGGTTCCGTTATAAAGTTCTATGTATTTGTTAGATGAACTACCTTCAGCATACTCGGAGATAAACAGGTCTGTTGTCCCGCCTACGCAACCTGTGCAACTTCCATAACACACAGGATCAAGGATCTGGTTTACTCCAGGAACATTCATATAGCGATTGAAGCCCAAAGCACATTCACCGGGTACACTTTCATCCTGTCCCCATGAATTACCGTTTACGAATTTATATTCAAGGCAGAAGTTGACGGGTAATGATTGTGTGACCGTATAAACGTCATTCCCGGCATCAGTCATGGCAATGCTTCCTGGATTCCACTCATTCCCGGGGAAGTTACCAACCAGATGAACACCATCGGTAACATTAGGTCCAACAGTTGACATATCTACCTGGAATGTAATATCCACCATTTCTGCGCTACAGTCGAAACAACTTCCAAAACATACTACATCAATAACCAGATCTACATCCGGAACAGTAAAATACCTGTTGCTATTCGCATTACAACAAGCAGGTACTGATTCCTCAGATCCCCATGCGTTTCCATTGATGAATTTATACTCATACGATTCACCAATTGAAAGTGATGTTGTAAAAGTATAAACAGCATCATAAGCCAGGGTCAATTCGCTTGCAGCAGGATCCCAGCTCTGGAAACTCCCTGCGACATGTACACCATCACCAGAAACGGTTTCATTGGCCATATTCACCTGGAAGGTGACATTAACTTCAGGAGGTGCACAAAT
>JABMQA010000461.1 GCA_013203545.1 Bacteroidota bacterium | reverse complement strand
CAGAAAGGGATGCCATCCCTCCCACGATAATTATCCGGGAAGCCAAGATATAATTTGATAAACAGGGAGTAAGAATCACACCGGAATCAAACAGGGATGGCATCCTTACATTCAACATTGGATATTCAACTATCTCATTTAAATTTTGAAGTGGAGATCTACCTCTATCTTGACAAACTGATCCTGGCCGGATAAGGGACTTGCCAAATAATCTAATCCCCCGACCCCCTTTTCGAAAAAGGGGGACAATGCTTCGCGCATTTATTATTGGTAATGTATGTCCAGAAAGAGTTGACCCCATAGCCTGATTAATTCAAAAAAATTCTGGACAAATGATAAACCCACCCAGTACTCAAAATTCATGAATTAATCAGGTTAGATAAACCATGCAGATGGGTATTAAAAACATATTTCCATGTAAGCACGCTCCCCTTCTCCATGTTGGAGAAGGGGTCGGGGGATGAGGTCTTTAAAGAATGGAAAATGACGCTGTCATGTGCATGCACATTGACAAATCAACCGGCGAAAACCTGACATCGTAAAAGAGCGTCTCAATCCTCAAAGAGAAACTATTTCAACCGTTTCAGCAACTCACTTTTATATGTTGTGCCGATCGGGATTTCCACATCATTTAAGTGGAGCGTGTTTCCGTAGATTTTCACAACCTTTCCCAGGTTTATAATATATGATTTATGGATTCTTAAAAAAACGGACTCAGGAAGCGATTCAACCAGGTGTTGCATGGTTTCGCGGGTTACGTAACTTTTTTCGTGCGTGTGAATTTTCAGGTAGTTTCCGTATGCTTCAACATAAAAAACATCATTAAAGGCCACATTGTAAGAGGTCTGGTCTTCCTTGATAAACAGAAAACCCAGATCGCCTTGTTTCTGATCATCCGGTTTCTTTTCACTCACCCGCATCATTTGAACAACTTTATTAACCGACTTTATAAACCTTTCGAGTTTAATGGGTTTTAATAGATAATCCACCACGCCGTATTCATAACTTTCAAGCGCAAATTCAGAATAGGCTGTGGTTAAAATTACCAGCGGAGGATCGGATAATGTTTTCAGCATATCAAGGCCGCTGAGCTCGGGCATGTTCAAATCCAGAAAAAGCAGATCAACTTCGTTGTTGTGCAAAAACGATATAGCCTCCAGCGCATTTTCACACTTACCCACAAGCTGTAACGATGGCAGGGTAGAAATATAATTTTCAAGCACGTTCAATGCCAGCTCTTCATCGTCAACTATCAAGCATTTTATTTTCATATTTCAAAGTTCAAGTTTCAGTTTTACAAAATATTTGGTTTCGGTTTGCTTAATATGCAGGTCATGCCTTTTTGGGTAAAGCAGGTTAAGGCGTCTTTTTACGTTTTCGATACCGGTCCCTGTTTTTTTCTGATGTGGGTTTAGTCTCCTGGGGGCAATTCTGTTGGATGTTTCCAGGTAAAGAAAACGGTCATTAATTTTAATATTGATCTCAATCAGGTTTTCAGAATAATTAACCCCGATACCATGCTTAAAACAATTTTCGATGAATGGGATCAATAACATGGGAGAGATTATTTTTCCGTCAAAATCACCCTCAAACATACTGCTCATGGTTAATTTTCGGGCAAGGCGTATTTTTTCGAGATCAATGTAATTTTTCAGAAACTCCAGCTCATGCTTAACAAGCACCTTTCTTTTTCTGGAACTTTCAAGCAAATACCTCATCAGGTCGGATAATTTCAAAACCACATCCCCGGCAATGTCCGACCGGGCAAGGATCAACGAATAAATACTGTTTAACGAATTGAACAGAAAATGCGGGTTCACCTGTGATTTCAAAAGATCAAGTTCGGCATAGGCTTGTTTTGCTTCGAGCTCTTTTAACTCCATTTCCACTTTTATCCGCTTCTCTTCCTCTTCCACGATCTTCATCCGCTGTTGTGTACCAATCCTCAAATACCTCGCCCCGGTAAACAAAATCATAAAGAACAGGATGGCGCCATAGGTTTCCGAATCCCCTTCCGGTTCGATAAAATGTTGCATTTGATCGATGATATATCCAAAAAAGATTACCAGGGGAACAGTAAGGACCAGGTATAAAATGTATTGTTTTTTGATGAAGAAATAGTCGAAAATGTAATCGTGGATATACACTGGTATTGCCATAGGAAAAACCACAAGGGCTGCCAATCTCAAGGATTCCGTTGTAGTTTCGAACCTGAAAAAGGAGAAACCTAACATCAACCATAAAAATCCCCAAAAGCCAATATGGAATAACAACGATTTCTTCATTCTTTAATATTTGTCCAAAGTTGTTCCTGATTCCATTTTTCAGGAAAACCCATTTGATTAAGTGCGATTTCAATTCGTTCGATGGCATCAAAAACAAGCAGCCTGAGTTTTCGGTCAAAAAGATAGGTTTTTAAAACCCTGTCAAAAGTGATTCCCGGAAAGAAAGTATGAGAAGTATCTTT
>JABMQA010000460.1 GCA_013203545.1 Bacteroidota bacterium | reverse complement strand
TTCTTATAGGTGAATAGCCAAGATCGATATCATCCGGTTTTATTATTATTTCATCAAAAGGAAATTTATTTTGCTTAAATCCTCTATTTATATTTTTCTTTTCCATATCGAATATTGTAGTTTAATAAACATTATTCATCCCTGCATCCATTCATCCTATCATTCCATTACTCCATCATTCCATATAATGCTTCCCCGGTTAGAGGGTCTTGCAGATATTTATTACATAATTCTGCCAAAATATCTTCATGGGTAATGGCCAGGTTCATCACTGTATCGTTACCTCCGTAATAAATGAAAATTGCACCATCGTTTTTTCTTATTGCGCCACATGTAAAAACCACATTGGGCACATGGACATAATCATCTTCATTCACCTTGCAATCGGCTTTCGATGGAAACAGTATTGGTATATTGGCAACTTTGACTTTTTTTGGGTTGTTTAATTCATGCAACGCAACACCTAATACATAAGGGTTTCCGTCCATTGTTTTTCTTACACCGTGAAATATATTGATCCATCCGTGTTTTGTTTTTATAGGAGGGGCTCCCGGTCCTATTTTATCGGAAAATGCACTTGGCCCCCCTAATTGTTTCATGATCGGTTCGGGCTCCAACTCCCAGTTATTGGTTTTAATTTTATCACTGTACCCTATTTTGATTTCTGAGAATATACCTCCAGTATCATCCGAAGTATTATCGTTTGGCCTGAAAAGGGCAACATATTTACCGTTTATTTTTTCAGAAAACAACACAACATTTCTCATGTCAATATCAACTACCGGCCCAAACCTTTTGAGTTTTTCAAAATCGTTGGTCACTGCCAGCGAAACCCTTACTTTGTTTTGTATTTTGGCATGATATGCACTATATGTAATAAAATAGGAACCGTCGATTTGTGTGATCCTGGGGTCTTCAACACCCCCGGCTTCGTTTTCAATTAATTCCTCTATTTTATATTTTGATGAATGATTGTCGTTTTCGGAACATGGTTTTAGAAATGGCCCGGATGAAATCTTCCAATTGTCGATTCCATTATTGCTTATTGCCTTACCTATTACCGATATGCCATTGCGCAAATGCGAGCGAAAAAGCATCAGTGTATTCCCGACATATTCGGTAACTCCACTATTATGGACTGTAATTGTTTTTAGATGAGGTTTATCCCAAACACGGTTAACATGATTACATGTAAGTATGGGATTATTTTTATATCGGACAACAGGATTGTTTAAGTCCGGTTTATATTCATCGTTATTTATTTGTATGGTGCGTTTCATGATTTACATGTTTGTTTTTAAAATTTGTATTGCTTTCGAAGATGTTTCGATTGCCTGCAGGCTAAGCAATGCCTCGATGGTTGATTCGGCACCAGAGTTATGGTTAAACTTGTTTTCGGAATCGATGCCATCGAAAACACGGCCTGTGCTTGTGTCGTACATTACCTGATTTACAGCATTGTTGCCAAAAAACCATGATCCCAGGTTGCCTGCCTGAACTGCATACTTTTCCGATTTTGTAATATGGTAAGCTTCAACAGAAGCCAAAACCATAGGTGATATGCTATAGGCAATCTGGGGAAACTTTCTCAGGTTATATGTTTGTATCGAATCATCTTCTATCTTAATATAAAACTCATGAAAGTAACCCTGTTCATGGCAATAGGGATAAAAATTGTCTACTTCGTTGAGAGCATGGGTTACAAAACTTTCAATATTTAATTCTCCGCCCGCTTTTAGAAGGGCATAAGCCTGTTCATTTCCCCAGGCGTGCCATATATTTTTCCAGCTCATAAAAGTGCCATGCGGAAATTTGTCCTTGTTGCCATATTGCACAGAAATAATTGATTCCCCTAACTTTTGAACCAGGCTTTTTATATTTTCATCAGGATTGATTTTATAATAATTGGTCAGCCCTAATACTATTACACTTATTTGGTCGGCCCCATAATCTTCCATCCACTTTGGAATTGTCAATCCTTCAATTTCTATTAGCTCATAAGGGGTTTGAAATAGAAGATCGATTTTTTGTGTAAGTGAATGAAGTTGGTTTTTTGCTTCTTCCTGTATGTCACTTAGTTCGGTAC
>JABMQA010000459.1 GCA_013203545.1 Bacteroidota bacterium | reverse complement strand
TTCCAGGGATGGCATCCCTCGCAAGCCTTCAAACCTCGGGATTAAAAAAAGCCTTTTAATGGGGTGTTCCTTTTCATTCCAGATGAAATTTTCGGAAATGATTGATCGTCAAATTTCAAATCTTCCAGGGATGGCATCCCTCGCAAGTCTTCAAACATCAGGATTAAAAAAAGCCTATAAATGTAGAGTTCCCCTTTTCATTCTACAATCTACATTCATTGTTCTCCCGGATGCCTGTGGCAGACATTCGATATTTCTTCGCTCTATTAGCGTGTTCTGTAATTGAAGCCACCGTTTTTGATGGTGGTCATTCACTGTTACCCAGCCAATCCTTCAGCTCTTTTCCGGTATACCCGGGCGGAAATGCCAATACTGATCTCGTACAATCCAAACAGGGGAAGTGCTACAAGCACCTGGCTGAACACGTCGGCCGGGGTAATAATGGCTGACAATACTAAAACGATAATAATCATAAACTTCCGGTTTTTTCGCATAAACATGGGCGTTATTACACCCACCTTTGTCAGGAAATAAACAAAAATCGGGAGTTCGAAAACCATCCCAACCGCAAAAGTGAGCGAAACAACCGTGCTGATGTATGATGTAAGGGCAATCTGATTTTCAACACTTGCACTCACATTATATGTTCCCAGAAAAAGTACGGAAAGCGGAACAATTAAGAAATAGCTAAACAATACGCCAAACAAAAACAACAACGAACTCCAGAAGACTGCACCTTGTGCATGGTTTTGTTCATGCATGTGAAGGGCAGGCTTAACAAAACCCCAGATTTCCCATATAATATATGGAATAGCAACAATTATCCCTGCAAACAAC
Source organism: Bacteroidota bacterium (assembly GCA_013203545.1). Classification (GTDB taxonomy): domain Bacteria; phylum Bacteroidota; class Bacteroidia; order Bacteroidales; family 4484-276; genus JABMQA01. The sequence goes on along the minus strand of JABMQA010000459.1, from coordinate 5,961 downwards.
GAGATGTACATGTGAATTAAAAACTGTCCGGCCATTTTGATGTTGATCAAATGCAAATCAAAATTTTTAATACACAGGCCATCCAGTGAAATAAAGCCGGTCATCTTTATCATTTCAGAAAGCTTGCACAGTAAACGGTTTGTGATGAAATCCGATGATTTGGGTGCAAGGATAATGTAATTAAAAACCACGTCTTTGTAAACAAAGGCAACTATTGCCAGAATAACCACCGCCGAAATCGACCGTACAAGATGCCATCGAAGTTCTTCGAGATGTTCCCAGAAGGTCATCTCAGCCTCTTCCTGTACGTTATGTTCTTTTGAAATTTCTTCTTCTGCCATAGCACCTTTTGAATTGAACGTGCAAATATAATCACACTCGGGGAAAATATGTCCAATTGATTTGTTTAATAATTTGCTGTCAGGGACAATTTTCTGCCATGTGTGCTCAAAACGAGTGGAAGTTTAGTCCCTAAAATTCAGGATAATGCAATTTTTGATGATTGTCATTAATCCATTCTATGTTTTTACTAAAGCAAATATTACATTGATTAGTAGTGAATTACGATTATAAAAAGGGCAAACTATTTTCTCCGATACCTTACAAAACATTACAAAAAAGTCTATGTGCTTTTAAAACCCTTGACTTTAAAGGAACAAAGCATTACCTTTGCGGTCTTTTTTCAAAACAAGATACGTCGAAAACAGCCTATGAAACTTTCGCAATTCAGATACCAACTACCACCAGAGCTTATTGCCACACATCCGTCCGAAAATAGGGATGAATGCCGAATGATGGTCCTTAACAGGAAGGAACAGAAAATAGAGCATAAAATGTTTGTTGACGTTCTTGACTATTTTACGGAGGGTGATGTGTTTGTAATAAACAACACAAAAGTATTTCCTGCCAAGCTTTTTGGGACCAAAGAGAAAACCGGGGCAAAAATCGAGGTTTTCCTTTTACGCGAACTCAACCAGGAATCACGGTTATGGGATGTGCTGGTTGATCCGGCAAGGAAGATCAGGATTGGAAATAAGCTCTATTTTGGCGACGATGACGCACTCGTGGCAGAGGTCATCGATAATACCACTTCAAGGGGAAGGACACTGAGGTTTTTATTTGACGGGCCTTATTCAGAGTTTAAAAAAACGCTTCAAAGCCTTGGGAAAACGCCATTGCCCAAAAGTATCCTGCGTGAAACAGAACCAGGGGATAAAGAGTGGTATCAAACGATTTTTGCCAAACATGAAGGCGCTGTCGCCGCTCCAACAGCCGGACTGCATTTCAGCCGTGAATTGATAAAGCGATTGGAACTGGCCGGTGTAAATTTCGCCGAGATCACACTCCATGCAGGATTGGGCAACTTCAGGCAAATTGAAGTTGAAGATCTGTCGAAACACAAAATGGATTCCGAGGAATTGCTCATCGATCAGACTTGCGTTGATATTGTGAACCGTTCGATTGACAACAAACGCCAGGTATGTGCTGTGGGAACGACCTCAATGAAGGCGATCGAATCGTCGCTCACCATCTCGGGGAGGGTAAAGCCCTTTGAAGGCTGGACAAACAAGTTTATTTTTCCGCCATATGAGTTTACCCTTGCCGATTCGATGATCACCAATTTTCACTTGCCAATTTCGAGTATGATGATGATGGGGGCAGCTTTTGCCGGATTTGACTTCCTGATGAAAGCTTACAGGGAAGCCATTAAGGAAAAATATAAATTCTTCTCCTACGGTGACGCAATGTTAATTTTATAATAAAAAAATTCAGGGCTGCAATTTGCAGCCTTCTTTTTATGGGTCAGGTCCCCCACAAATCGGTCGTTATTGTTGCCGGCGGAAAAGGAAAACGCATGGATACCCTCGCCCCAAAGCAATTTTTGTTACTTGACGGCATTCCAGTCCTGATACACACCCTTCAAAAATTCTATCAGTACGATCATAATATTTCGATTGTACTTGTTTTGCCACAAGATCAGGCAGCTATTTGGTCAGACTTATGCCGGGAATATGATTTCAGGGTTTCCCACAAGGTTGTCGCGGGTGGAGCAGAAAGGTTTCATTCAGTGAAACATGGATTGGCGCACATTGAGGACGACTGGCTGGTTGCCATTCATGATGGTGTAAGGCCTTTGGTATCCAACCATATTATTGATAAAGGCTATAAAATCGCTGCCCATTCAGGGGGTGCGGTACCTGTCGTTCCCGTAAATCAAACAATCCGGCTTGTTGATGAACATTCAAATAAAGTAGTTGCCAGGGAGAAGTACCGCCTCTGCCAAACACCACAAACCTTTAAGGCCAAATGGATCAGGGAAGCATACAACCAGCATTTTAAACCTGAATTTACTGACGATGCCATGGTTTACGAAAGCTGTGGTTACCATGTGGTATTGTATGAAGGCAGCACGCAAAACATAAAAATTACCAATCCTGTTGATCTGGAAATCGCACGGGTAATTTTAAAACCCTGACAGGGTTTTAAACCCTGTCAGGGTTGATTAGTTCCGGTAAGGCTATTTCACCATTAGTTTCTTCACAACATGATGTTGCTTTCCTGAAATCTTAACAAAATATATTCCGGCTGCCATGTCATTCGTATTCATAACAATTTGATTGTTGCCTTCAAGTGGTTTTGATTTTTCAACCATACCTGCCGCATCGTAAACAACCAATTTATCGAAATGCTGAATTCCGCTAATGGTCACATTATCTTCAGCCGGGTTTGGAAAAAGATATATCGAAGCCAAACCAACGTTACCAATACCGGAAGGTGAAACCTTTAGCGATTTGATAACCGAAAGTCCCTCAGGTGTAAATTGCCCCCCATTGGGTTGCTGCGCATCAAATTCAACATTAAGGTCGAAGATTTCGGATGTGACAGGCCTGTAAATTTTAAATAAAACGGGCTCGCCATCTATGAAACCATCCTTCGCTGAAGTTGAATTTTCATCAGCATAGGCAGCTATTACATTGTTAACATCAGGGTTATCGATTGTAGCCAAACCGGCACATATGCCTTCGGTCGTAAATACGCCGATAACATCGCCACTTTGAAGGTTGTTTACCTTGTTGGCAACAATTGCAAACAGATGTGATGATGACGTCCTTGTGACTTTATTCCAGGGTGTTTTTGGATCAATTTGAACAGGGAAGGTGGAAGCCGACGACTTTACGTTGTAGTCGGGGAAGGTAACCGAACCAGGGATATCCATTTTAACATAGTATGCTTTGCCAGGCTCAAGGTTAACCAGGGTGTTGATGAAGAACTCAGGCCAGTACACAGCAAGGCTGGCAATCCCTTTTACCACTATTGGCTGACTTCGGGCCACTGAAAATAATTCAACCACATCAACCGGTTCGTTATGGATAACAGGCATCATACTCCAACCGGCAGGGATATCTAACGTTTTATTCATTTCCAGGTTTCCTTCGATGTTGAGAAGAGCATTATCAGTCACCTTAATTTTGTATGCTGACTGACTTTCCCAATCAATGATGGTGTTGATACTTTGTTCAGGATAATACATTCCGTCCATGCTTTGCAATATGATCAGATCGCTGAAGATGCCACTGAAAATAGTTTCGATATTGGTATTGGTAGGCATGGCAAAAGCCGAAAGGCCGCTCCATCCTTCAGGAATATCAATCAACTGGCCGGAAATGCAGGGATTACACCCACCGAAGCAAACCGGTGTAAGTATTGTATTTTCATCCGGTACATCGATAAACCTGTTGAAACCACCAAAACCATCCGGTTCGCCGCATGCTTCCGGAACAGTTTCCTGATCATCGAATGTATTGCCATTGATGAATTTATAAGTATGATGCTCGCCTACAGCAAGCGCCAGTGTAACCGAATAAATATTAATGGTTGTCTCTGTCATTGGTGTTGCGGCCGGATCCCATCCCTGGAAACTTCCGGCGATATGAACACCATCCGGACTTACCGTTTCATTGGCCATATCAACCCGGAAGGTTACATCAACAGATGGTGGGGCGCAGGCAACACAGCTCCCAAAACATACCACACTTAATACTGTATCGCCTGTGGCAGTTATAAACCGGTTTTCATTCTGAGCGCAACCGGCGGGAACCGTTTCAGCATCATCCCAGGTGATACCGTTGATGAATTTGTATTCGTAATATTCACCTGAGAACAATGTTGTGGTATAAGTATAAACGCCTTCACGCACAAGGGTCATTGCGGTAGCATCCGTAATCCAGCCCTGGAAACTGCCAGCAATATGAACGCCATCAGGTGAAACGGTCTGTTCGGCCATATCCACCTGAAAGGTGACTTCAACAGTTGGAGGGCAAGCAGCGCACATACCAAAACATACCACATCCAGCACGGTATCATTTTCAGGGACATCAAAAAAGCGGTTGTAACTCCCAAAGCCATCATCCTCTCCACATGCTTCGGGAACCGTCTCCTGGTTGTCGAATAAATTGCCATTGATATATTTATAGGTATGGTGTTCACCGGTGAGGAGTTCCAATGTAACAGCATAAACCCCATTGCCCTGATCTGTCAATTCCGTTGTGGCCGGATCCCATCCCTGGAAAGAGCCTGCCACATGTACACCTTCACCTGAAAGCGGAAGTGTGGACATATCCACCTGAAAAGTGACATTGGCTGTAGGTGGTGGGATACATGGCCCGCACTCAGCAAAACATACCACATCCAATGTGGTGTTCACATCGGGTACATCAAAAAAGCGTTTATAGCCTGCAAAGGGATTTCCTTCGGCACATTCTGCGGGGACGATCTCGGCCGCTACCAGTGTTGTGCCATTGACAAATCTGTAGGTTTGGTGTTCATAGGCTGTTAAGGTAATGGTAGCTGTGTAAATGCCACCACCCGCATCGGTCATCGCTATAGATGAATAGTTCCAGTTGTTAAATGATCCGGCCAGGTGAATGCCGTCAGGGGAAATTTCCTCCATCGACATGTCCACCTGGAAGGAAATATCTACTTCAGGGGGAGGGGGACATTCCTCACAAGAGCCAAAGCATACAGCCAATAAGGATGAATCGTTTTCAGGGATATCTATAAACCGGTCGTAGCTTCCTACACCATTCTCTTCGCCGCATTCAGCCGGGACATTTTCCTCGTCATCGAATGTAATTCCATTAATGAATTTGTAGGTATGATGGTCACCTGCTACCAGTATAAGTGTAACAGCATAAACACCGGCATCGGTTTCGGTCATTTCAGTTGTTGTGGGATCCCATCCCTGGAATGATCCGGCAAGGTGGACCCCGTCAGGTGAAACAGTTTCGTTTGACATATCCACATTAAAAATGATGTTCACTTCCGGTGGCGGAATACATGGTCCGCACGATCCAAAACATACCAGGTCAAGCGTGGTATTTATTCCCGGAACGGTAAGCACCCTCAGGCCATCCTCCTGAGAACATTCAGGGGGCACAACTTCAGTTCCGGTAACATCATTTCCGTTTACAAATCTATACATATGCTCATCGCCTTCGGTAAGGGTGAGGGTTACAGCATAAACATTGTTACCCATATCGGTCATCGGCGTGGCGGCAGGGTCAAAACCATTAAAAGTACCAGAAATATGTACCCCATTTATTGAAACCATTTCATTAGACATATCAACCTGGAATGTGATGTCCGCTTCCGGTGGAGGAGGGCAGGCTTCGCAACTGGCAAAACAAACCACATCAACAACGGTGTTCACATCCGGAATGGTGAGAAATCGATTGCCATTAAATGCACACGGATCCGGTATAAATTCAGCGTCATCCCAGGTGATGCCATTCATAAATTTGTATTCGTGATAATATCCGGATTGGAAAGTAGCGGTGTAAGTGTAAATACCTCCTCCCGCATCCGTCATTGCAGTGCTGCCGGGATTCCATCCCTGGAATGTGCCGGCTATGTGCACACCATTGGGAGATACTGTTTGTTCAGATAAATCAACCTGAAAAG
>JABMQA010000458.1 GCA_013203545.1 Bacteroidota bacterium | reverse complement strand
TTTGATGTGAGCGAGGGCGCCCTAAGAGTCGTCCAAAGTGCCCTGAAGAATAATATCAACATCCGTGTTGAGACAGGAAGTGTTACGGACGTCAATTATTTGCAATCTTATGAGGATCGGTCATTCGACCATGTTATCATGTCACATGTAATGAGTACTCTCAATGGCAACGGCATTGAAGAAACAATAAGGGTGAGGCAGGCGTTAGTAAATCAGATTATTAGAATTGCATCAAGAACGGTGCTTATATTGGATGGTGACGTTCTTTATGAAAAAAAGGATCTGAAATTCATTATTGAGCAAAATACCCGCGGATTTTTTAAAGAGTCATTCATTCATTATTTTGACGAACATTTGGTGAATGGAGAGCTTTATGTTATGTTTTCTGCTGAATCAACTGCATTTCTTTACAAAAAATCTTAGTGCCGAATAAAATGCTATACCTGGAAAAAAAGCGAGAATGAACTACTCCGCCAAAGCTGCGGGGAATTAAACCCTACAGATCTTGCATCGCAGTTCAAGTGATTAGAATAATTCGTGTAATCTGCGAAAACTTTGAATTAAAATACGGAAAGGCAGCACAGCGTTGGATTCGAATATGATCGTACAGCATGATGAATAATACCAAAAAAAAGGCTATCGTTTTTTCCCGGATATCAAATATCATACTTCCGTTTTTGATGCTTCTCAAAAAATGGGGAGATTACGAGTTATACTTCATTGAAAAGGAGAAAATCGAAAGAATCAACTATCTCGAAACCCTCGGAGTTAAATGGATAAAAAAAGAATATAAGGAGTTTTCGCAATATAGAAAGGGGCTTTTCCTGTCGCCTGATTTTGCAGCGAAAATATACGAGAAAGCAAAGGGTTCCCGTTTAAATTCAGAAATTGATGCCCTCCTCTTGAGGGATGACGCTCAGCGATTGAAAATGGATGTAGTCTGGAAATATTATCTTCTTAGGGGGATCGAAGCCTTTGCGGACCAGTATGCTGCTGCTGAATATCTTTATGGTACGGGAAGATATGGGAGCGTCACCGTTGTCTCACACAATTCTCTTGCGTATTTTCTGAAAGATAGTCTTAAGCGAAATGTTAAGACTTTTATTTTGCCAGGACTTTTTTATAAAAGAGTTCTAAAGAAAGCCACAGCTGAGATAAATAGAATTTGTGCAGTCCCCTTTAGAAGAGCGAAAGCTTTCTTTTCTGAGAAGAAGACCATATCTGAAAAGGCTCCTAAGGTAGCCCAACCTTTTGTTTCGAAATCCTTTGACTTAAAAACGGTGGAAGTTGTCTATTTTCCTCACCAGGGCATATATTATAGTGATCTTTTCAAAAAAGATCATTTTTACAGCAAAGATAAAGATTCGCCTTTTCACAGATCAAAAATTCTTCACACCTCCCTGGGCGAGAAAAATGAGTCATATATGTTTAAAAACTACGAGTATTACCTTGAAAATAATATACCGTTTACCGATATTAGCGACATGGGGTATAGTAAGAAAGAACTTTTTAAGAGCTTCTTTAGCCTGATCAAAAGAATGAATGTAGGATGCGTGGCTGATCTCTTTAAATACGGTTTCGGGTATCTTCTCTTTGGATTTCGTCTTTATTACATGATCGAGCGGTACCTCCTTATCTTTTCGAGGTTCAAAAATCTAAAGATAGCCCTTTCAGGGTACGATTATCTCTTTCCACGGGATCTTTCTATAGCGCTTTCTATCCTTGATGTGAAAGTCTGCGCTACCCAGGAGAGGCTAATACAGGCATTCTTGCCCGACAACTATTCTATCTTCGATTATTATTTTGTTGCAGGAAAAGCCGTGAAGGATAGGGGCTTGAAAAACAGCCAGATTGAGCACTGCATACCCGTAGGCATGGTGAGGGAAGATTTGCTGTATGATTACGAACATCGGCAAATGTATGACGAAAAGTACGATACGATCAAGAAGCAAAAGAAGCTTGTCCTTGCCCTTGATTACCACATTCCGGAAAATATTATTGACGACATCTCCCGGTCTGCAGCAAAAATCATGCACACGAGGCAATTCTACAGAGACCTTATATGCCTGGCCCGGGATTTTCCATCGCTCCATATAGTTATAAAGGGAAAAGGTGTTGATAGTTACAGGAGTTGTTTTATTTCTGATATCGTTGATGAGATCAAGGGAATATACAATCTCGAGATAGAGCTTAATCTCAAACGTTATAACCCCTATTTTTTGTCGGAGAAGGCTGATCTCACTATTGCCTGTTATACCTCACTATGCGATGAGCTCCTGGCAGCTGACAGGAAGGTGATTTTTTATGAAACTACAGATTTTATGAATACCGTCCTAAACTATGACAACCTGCCCATCATTGTGTATGACTATCCAGAACTGAAGAAGCATATAGAGAATTTCCTTGAGGGAAGATATCTCGAGCGGTCTATAACGGAGAGGCTTAAAGAAGAATTCTACAATAACTGCTACCATGGAAGGGTCCGGAAGAATATTCTCTCGGTCCTTGAAAAGGTCTTTGATGGTAAAGAGAAAAAGATGCAGAGTTGAGGTCTCATGATTAACATCGAAATATTCATAAAAAAATGAATATCTGTGGTTATCTGCGTAATCTGCGACCCAATACAAATGAGGAACAAATATGATTGCAGCTTTATTACTTGGCCGTAAAGGGAGTGTGGGTTTTCCCGGCAAAAACACAATGTCCTTGTTGGGGCGACCTCTGTGCGTTTACCCGATGCTGGCTGCGATAAACTCAAAATATGT
>JABMQA010000044.1 GCA_013203545.1 Bacteroidota bacterium | reverse complement strand
AATGACTACTAGTGACTACTAATGACTACTAATGACTACTAATGACTACTAATGACTACTAATGACAAAAAAAATCACTTTTGAGAAAAAGTATAACCACCTAATAATTACATCATTCCTATGAAAACATTAATTACATTTCTTTTTACAATAGTTATTTCTATTGTCTTTGGTCAAAACGAAGGAGTTATTGCCTACTCCATCACACCACCTGATGATAATAATGAAATTTACGTCATCAATGCCAACGGATCAGGATTAACCCAACTCACGTTTCATGAAGGCAGGGATGCGGGTCCAGCCTGGTCGCCCGATGCTTCAAAAATCGCCTTCTACGTTCATTCACCGGATGAAACCAAATGGTCAATCTTCGTCATGGATTCCAATGGGGGCAATATGCAACAACTAACTAATATGGAAAATGCTTTTGATAATTCACCAACCTGGTCGCCGGATGGAACAAAAATAGTTTTCGCAAGGGAATACCCCCTGCAAAACTATCTTTCTGAAATATGGATGATGAATGCTGATGGGAGTGACCAGCATATTGTATGTCCTGATGGCGGAGGTCCTGACTGGTCTGATGATGGTTTGACGATTGCCTTCCACGCCCAGGACACCGATGATTATGAAATTTATAACATGAACCCGGATGGATCAGGCATCCAACAATTGACCTTCAACGATGAGAATGACCTATGGCCTGATTTTTCGCCAGGATGAAATCATATTGCATTTCAATCCGATCGTGAGGGAAATTATGAAGTATACAAAATGAATGCCGACGGGGAAAATCAGACAGGATTGACAACTAATCCTGCAATGGACACAGGGCCCGATTGGTCTCCCGATGGTTCCATGATTGCTTTTACATCATTTCGAGATGGAAATTTTGAAATATACACAATGACTTCCGAGGGCAGTGATCAGCAACGATTAACTTATACTGATGTTCATGCCTTTCATCCTGCATGGCGCCCGGAAATCAACATTGGTATTAACGAACAGAATGATGAAGGCACTTCAATGAAATCAGCATTCCTTCAGGTTTTTCCAAATCCTTCAAAATCAATTGTTACAATAAAATATTCGCTTGTAACATCAAACCATACCACCCTAACAATCAACGATTCATCAGGGAAGCTGATAAAAACGCTGCTTGATTCAAACCAGCAGGAAGGGAAGCATGAAATAATTTGGGATGGAAGTGATAATTCAGGCAATGCCGTAAAGCCCGGAGTTTATTATAGCACAATTCAGGCAGGGTCAACCAATCAAAGTATTAAAATCATAAAAATTAATAACCCATGAAAACTTTAAAATTTTACATCATTTTCTTGCTAATATTTTTTGTAACAATTATCTTACACACGCAAGAAAACAAGAATTTCAGTGTGTTTATCGGTGACGATATTATTGCCTATTGTTACCAACCCATCGATGGTTCCGGCCTTCATCAAATCTATACCATCCATGCCGATGGTTCTGAAAACCAGAAAATGATCTATGCTGATATCGGGCTCAATCACCACAACTGGTCGCCTGATGGAAGTAAGATGGCTGCTGTCGGGTATATCGGAACGGGTAATGATACCTGGTCGATCCATGTGTTTGATACGGACGGAACCAATCTGTTAAGGCTCACCACCGCCAGCAATGTTTGGGACAACGATCCGGCCTGGTCACCTAATGGCGAACGCATCTGTTTTACCAGAATTTACCCAAATCAGAATTATCGAGAAGAAATATGGATGATGGAAAACCTGGGAAGCAATCAACACTGGATCGGGATTGAAGGTGCATCAGCCAAATGGTCGCCTGATGGAACCCGTTTAATATATTTCTCTGACAAAAGTGGAAACTACGAACTGTATTCTTGTAATATTGATGGGTCTGATAAGCAACAATTGACCAATACATCAATTGGAGAACTTACTCCGGTTTGGTCACCCGATGGATCAAAAATCGCCTTTACCCGGGTGGATGAAGACATGCGCCACGACATCTGTATAATGGATTCGAACGGGCAAAATATGCAATGTTTAACAAGTGAAAGTGAATATGGTGGTGGTGCTCCAAAATGGTCACCTGACGGGTTAATGATAGCTTTTCATTCAGGCCCCTTTGAAGGATGGGAAATATTTATCATCAATGTTGATGGCTCCGATCTTCAGCAAGTCACCAACTCGCCACCCGGCAAAACTGCCATCAATCCAGACTGGAAACCTGATATAAATACCGGTATTCCTGAATTTATAGAAAACCCTAAAAGTTTACGGGCTTATCCCAATCCATTCGATGTTTCAACAACTATCGAGTATTCACTTTTGGAGAAAACTCACGTTGAATTAACGATTTCAAATCTTTCCGGCAAGGATGTAGTTACCATAATTGATGAAATCCAAAAGCCGGGAAAATATTCTATTGTTTGGTATGGGGCCGATAATGCTGGTAAAGCTGTTCCGTCGGGAATTTATTTGTGTAAAATTCAAGTGGATAGGGAGGTTTTTAGTTTTAAGATCGTGTTTTCAAATAAATTTCATTAGGCTGATTTATAGGCGACCGATGAACCGTAAATGGCTTTTATTTCCAATAGAAGTAGCAATAATGGGATTCCGGGTCTTGATGATTAATTATTAGATGATAGCGTATGAAAAAGAGATTTATCCAATTAATAGGTTTGGCGATTTTGTCATTGAATTTATTTGCGCAGGAAACTACCGGTTTAAAGTATGGCGAACCGGTAAATTTGGATGGAACAATAACTTATGCAGAATGGCAGGATGCTGATTCCATCGAAATTCCTGCACCGTCAAGTCAGGCCATAAAAGTGTACTTCAAACATGATGGAACCAATTTCCTGGCTGCCTTTGTTCTTCATAATATCGAGGTAAACGAATACAAGATTCCAGAGATTTTATTCGACACTTACAATGATAAAGCCGAAACGTGGCAACCGGATGACTGGTGGTTTCATGTTTCTGCACAGGACTGTGAAGCCGTTGGTACCTACGATGTTTGGGATGATTGTGCCATCGTTCAGCCCGATTGGCAAGGCGTTCCGAATTTTGGTTTTGGAACTGCACCCCCTATCGATACCATCGAGTTACTGATACCATGGGAAAAACTGAGCCTGCAAACAGGTGATACCATTGGGTTTGCGTTTGATTTCTGGGTGAGTGATGATTTGCGGCTCTACTGGCCCGATGATGCTGAAATTGAAAGCCCGTCAACATGGGGAACTGTTATTATTTCGGAAGGCCCCACTGGACAAATTTATCAACAAAAGGGTCAAAGGAATATTATTAGGGTTCAACCCAATCCCTTTCATGAATTCACCAAAATTGAATATTCAGTTGCAAAAAGATCACGGGCAAAAGTGACCATAACAAACTCTTCAGGAAAAGGGATTACAACATTGATAAATGAAACCCAGAAAGCTGGAAAGTATGCAATTGTGTGGGATGGGACCGATAATGCTGGCAAGGCTGTTCCATCGGGTATTTATTATTGTCGGATTCGGGAAGGAAATAAAACTCAAAGTATTAAGATGCTCCGCGTCAAATAATTAAACTTTAAGGAGAACAGGGTTTACCACGCCTGGTTTTAAACGCTAGAAAGGTGCAGGATTCAGGGACGCCATCCACTCATCCTTCGGGGCTTGCGTCCCTTCACAAAAAAAGTCTCTTCGAAACCCATTCAATCCGCGTTTTTCTGCGCTAATCTGCGTCTTATTTTTAAACCCTTATCTGTGGTTTCTATATTTCTTTTTTTGACGCAGATTTGAAACATAAAATATTATCTGTGTAATCAGTGGCAATCATCCCAAATTTATTCACAAATAAAAATACCAGTAAATCATGAACAAAGTATGTTATTTCTTTAAGCATAGCCTTATGGCGATATTGCTTCTGACGCTTTCATTTCAAGGCTGCAAAAAAGATGAAACCAACAATCCCTCTCCTCCCGAAACCCACGAACGGGGCGATATTATCAAATCAACCAGCCTGGGAACAATGACCCCGGCCGACATCCAGCAAATTTTAGATGCAACAGGCGCACAGTTCCCGTTCACTTTAAATTATTCTGTGGACGTTCTGTCGGTAAACTATTACACAATTTATGGTACAGGAAATCAGATCATTGTTTCAGGCGCCATGTTTGTCCCACAGAGTGTTAGCGATTTGCCCTTGATGAGTATCCAGCATGGTACCCAAACAAGAAGGGATTTGGTGGCCTCGGTTTCTCCCAACAACTCAACCGAAGGTATCATTGGTCTAATCACCGCTTCGATGGGATATATGACGGTGGTTCCCGATTATCCGGGATTTGGTTCTTCAAATATCACGCATCCGTATATTCATGCCAAATCACTCATCCCCTGTGTGGTCGATTT
>JABMQA010000457.1 GCA_013203545.1 Bacteroidota bacterium | reverse complement strand
TCTGATGATTCTGGCAATAGACACACTGCAGATTGCAATGGCCGAAGAAAATGTTGCAAATTCCATTGGATCCGCTGATGGGTGGCTCTTCACCACGATGAATGCAAATGGAGGAGATATAATAAGAAGTATCACTTTTGCAATATCCTAATTTTGATGAAAAACGATCGGCGCAGCATCGGCGCGGACAAAAAGTACAATCACGCAGCGCTTCCAAAGGTTGTTCCAGAAGATCAATATCCATTGTGCTGATTTTTCTTGCAATATCTACCATATTCGAATAATTCAACTGCAAAATTAACTTTTCCCCGAATTTCGAAAATTCGGGATTCATGTTTAAATATATTCACTATTATTGTACTGAATTTGATTCTTTGACCTCACCACAACCATCCCACAAAAATCAGATAACAGAGGGATCAAAAAAAAAACTTAAGAATGAAGGAACATCTTGCAATTATGATCCGGGATCGTGCTGCAAAATACGGCGATCGCGAAGTTTTCAGGTACCGGGATAACAATACCGGCCAGTACAAATCCATCTCATGGAAGGTATTTGTTGATGAAGTGGCCCGCATTGCCGTTGCGCTGGATGATTTGGGTTATGGCTACGATTCCAAAATCGGTATCTTCAGCAACAACAGGCCTGAGTGGCTGATTGCTGACCTGGCAATTATGACCGTTCGGGGTGCTACGGTTCCCTTTTTCGGAAACGCTTCATTGCAACAGGTGAAATACATTGTTGATGAAACGGAAATGAAATTAATGTTTGTCGGAAATGTAGAACAGCTCGAAAAAGCTTTCTGGCTGATGGATCATTGTGATTCGCTTGAGCAGGTTATCCTGATGAACCCCGATCATTCATCCGACGATCAAAGATGTACAGGTTGGAATGACCTGAAAACCAAAAACGACTCAGATGATGGTACTGCCCTGGACAGAATTCTCGAAGCAGTGGAGCCTGATGACCTGGCAACAATAATTTACACTTCAGGTACCACCGGGGAACCAAAGGGAGTAATGCTTGGACAGGAAAGCTTTATGTTTACTTTTGGAAACCATGACCGGAGGCTTAACCTGGAAGACTCCGATATTTCATTGTGTTTTCTGCCGTTAAGCCATGTGTTTGAACGCTCATGGTCGTTGTATCTGTTACACGTAGGTGCTATAAATGTATTCCTCGAAAATCCAAAGGAGGTGATTGAGGTTTTGCCCAAAGTAAAACCTACACTTATGTGCACTGTCCCGAGGTTTTTCGAAAAAACCCATGAAGGCATTCAAAAGGAATATGAAAGCTGGCCGGGAATAAAGCAAAAGATTTTCGACTGGGCCATACGAACCGGACATCAGACACTCAAATACCGCAGACATTCAAAAAACATTCCCATAGGTTTGGATATTAAATATAAAATTGCTGATAAGCTGGTGTTTAAAACAATACGGAAAATCTTTGGTGGAAATATAAAAGCATTCCCATGTTCTGGTTCAGCCATTCGTCCCGACCTGCTTCGATACTTTCATGCCGTTGGCATATATATCAATTACGGTTATGGTGCCACCGAAACCACTGCAACCGTGAGTTGTTTCAAACCCCATGAGTACGAATTCGACTCCTGTGGAACGGTACTGCCCGGTGTTTCAGTTAAATTTGATGAAAATAAGGAGATCATGGTCAAGGGTAAAACCGTATTCAGGGGCTACTATAAAAAGATTGACGAAACCGATGAGGTACTGACGGATGGATGGTACAAAACAGGTGATGAAGGTTACCTTACCAGTGAAGGTAACCTGATGATGACCGATCGCTTGCGCAATATTATTAAAACCTCAGTTGGCAAATTTGTCTCGCCTCAAAAGGTTGAACTGCTGCTTGGTCAGGATGATTTTATCGAGCAAATTGTGGTAATCGGCGATAACCGTAAATTTATCACCGCAGTGATCGTTCCTGCATTTGAAAACCTTAAAGCCTACGCTAAAAAGAATGACATTGAATTCGATGACCATAATGATTTAATTGAACATCAAAAGATTATTTCGTATATGGAAGACCGGATAAATTTTTTACAGGATGAATTAACGCCATACGAAAGGGTGGTTAAATTCGAATTGCTTCCCGAGCCCTTCAGCATCGAAAACAAGGCATTGACAACTACGCTAAAAATCCGGCGGAAGGTTATTGAGATAAAATACAAAGAGTTGATTGACAATATGTATGCTGATTCTTAGAAGCTGTCTAAAAATTGATGGAGAAATAAAAAGCCCCGTCCTTCTGCCTCGGGCATCCATTAGGAAGGTCGGGGAAAATGAAATCGTTCTATTGTGGTTACGCATTTTAGGATTTGCGTTTGGAATATAGGAGTTTGAATAACTTGGCATCATCCGCCGCAGAAGGATATGCCAACGTTATAGGGAGAATGCCTGGCTGTTCAATTTCCACCGTCGGTGCGACCACAGCCAGTTGGCGGGATTTTTACGAATAATGGATTCAAGTTTTCCGGCATACCTGCCTGTAATCTCTCCCTCAGCCAAGTCTGCAGTATTTTCAGCCAGTACTTCAAGTTCCATCACGTAATGCCCCCGTTTCACCCGCTGAATGTCAACATACACTACAGGCAGGTCATTATTTCTTGCGTGTTTCTCAGGCCCGCGAAGGAAAGCAGTTCTAACACCCAGGAAATCAATCCATAAGGCTTTGTTGCGCTCACGTTTGGATGGACTCTGGTCGGCAGCCATGAGATAAATTGTTGGAATATTCCGGTACTTATCAAAAGTGAGGGAAGTCTCATAGATTGATGCCAGCGTGGTACCAAATCGGAACCTGCTGTTGCGAAGAAAACGGTCGACAAACGGGTTGCTGAGAGGCTTATACAATCCAACCACGTTAAAATTAGTTTGAAGGCTTGCCGACAAACTCCCCCATTCCCAGTTGGCATAATGGGCAGCGACAATAATCATGCTCCTGCCCTCCTGATGAAACCGTTCAACCAATTCAGGATTTATAATAATATGGCGTTTGTTGATCTGAGCTTCAGTCATCCTGAAACTTTTTATACCCTCGATGAGTAGATCCGTGAGGTGTCTGTAAAAATCCTTCATAAGCTCACGCTTACGGGATGCACTCATTTCAGGAAACACACGGTTGAGGTTGTCCAAAATAACCTTGCGACGATACTTAAATACTCCCGATAACACAAAACACATGAAATCGGAAAACATGTAAAGTAGCCGGAAAGGGATGATACCTATCACGAAAACAAAAAATACAAACAGACCATAGGATAAATATTTCATTCAATAGATGCTAATCGAACAACAATAAATTTTCGCAAAACAAACTCCTCGCACCAAGGTACGGGGAATAAAACCCTTGAGATCCCTCGACTACACTTCGGCAAGCTCAGCGCTGGTAGTCCAGGATCAATTCGGCTAAATAATTTCGGAATTCAAATCATAGTCTCACTGAATTAACCCGGCGAAAATAGGAAACTTTAATGGAATGGTGGGTGGACGGCAAATTTCCAAAATCTTTGGATAAGATGTCATCAGTTGACCAATAAGGTAATAAGGTTTGGGGTATCTGGGTTTAATAGTTGTACTAAGGTTTAAGAATTTGTACTGAGTAAAACTTTCAAAATTACTTACCCAAAGACCTTTCAGTAAAACCTTGATAAACTCAAGTTGGATCAATTAACAAAGATGTCTCTCCGCCGGCCGACGGATCGACATGACAGGACATTTAGGTTTAAAGGTGGGTGGGAGAAGGGCGGCTTCGCCGCCCTTCTCCCACCCACCCCCAATAGTATCATCTTGCGTTGTCATTCCGAAACGAAGTGAGGAATCTTTTCAAACCTCTTAGCCTATATGAAATATCACTGTACAACATTGTGACATCTAAAAAAGTCCTATATGATATCAAGTACGGGGAGGTTATATTTATAATCTTACTTACTTTAATATATTGAAGTTTTCATTAAAATAATCGAATGTTTCGAAATCTGCTTCCCTGGCAATAAATTGTCTTTCACCCTCATTTAGCCCTCCTTTTGCTTCCCTGATTTTTATAGCATTTTTCCTGGCCTGCTTTAGCCGTTTTACGACATTTTTATCGATTTTAACATTCAAGCGCTCAAAAACGGGTTCAAAGGACTTATCCGTAAAGAATGCATCATTATAATTAACACAAATGATGTTGTCATTTTCTTCAGTTGCCTGTTTCATCATCCGTAACGATTGATTCCAGGTAATAACTGCCTGTTTATAGTTCATTTTTGGAGGCCAAAACTTTCCTTCAACAGCCCTTCTATTCCACGATTCAGCCACATCAAAAATATCTCTGTAAATGTACAGGATTTTTAATCCGGGAAAATTGCTGTGCAACTCCGGCAAAATTTGATGAATCGGTGTGTATTTCACGCCGATATATTTACACCTGTCGTACTTCTCAAAAATTTTTGGCTCCCAGCCCAAATGGTACTTGTTGAAATCCATATAAAAAGTATCACCCTCTTTCATTTCATAAAACCGGTCCTTACTAAAGTGTTCAGTTGTAAGACTGTACTGATTTTTACGACAAAGCCTGTTGTAACGCTCGTTACCAATAACAATACGGTTGTGCACACCAACCACCATGGTAAGTACGCCCGTTCCTGACCTTGCACATCCTCCTATAAATAAATACCTCTTATCCCTTACTTTTCTAAAATGTAGGATATTCCTCAGGATTTTGTTGACTGAATTACTAATCATCGAATTTCTATTGGATTTATAACTTCGGAAGTGATCAGGTTAACCTTCCTTTTCCTTTTTTTCAGCCAACATCTCATTCATTCGTTGCTTCAAATACTTAATCTCTCTGTACTGTCTTCGTAAGATATCAAAAATCAATGGTATGGAATCTTCAGGCTCAAAGCTGTATTTTCGGGTAGAAGCTTTAATTTCAGTTGAATCGCTAAACAATATACCATCACTTTTTTCCATCAATTCAGTCGCAATTTTCCGGTTTGAAGCGCCATATTTTTTCATAATCGATGCTCTTTGCGACTGTGTTAACAAAAGTTTATCCTTTCTTATTGGAGAAGCTTCATCAATGTAACTATCAAAAAACCTCACGAAGGGGTCAATTTTTTCACCGGGCTTTTTT
>JABMQA010000456.1 GCA_013203545.1 Bacteroidota bacterium | reverse complement strand
TTACAAAATAATATAGATTATGCTCAGATTTCAAGCGTTGGAAAAGGTTTACAGTCGTGTTCCTTCAAAAGCCAGCATACCGCACGGTAAAATATCCGATTACTTTGGGGAACTTACCTTTAATGATGTTGCCATGCGCGAATATCTTACCAGGGAAGCTTACAATAAGGTGATGAATGCAATCAATAAAGGCGACCGTATTGAGCGGGAAATTGCCGACCAGATCGCCTCCTCCCTTAAAGCATGGGCAATTAGCAAGGGATGCACACATTACACCCACTGGTTTCATCCCCTTACGGGTTTTACTGCCGAAAAGCATGATGCGTTTATAAATCCGGTTGATGGAGGAAAAGCCATCGAAAATTTCCGGGGAACCGAGCTTATCCAGCAGGAACCGGATGCTTCGAGTTTTCCCAGCGGGGGTATCAGGAACACCTTTGAAGCCAGGGGATATACTGCATGGGATCCCACTTCCCCCGCATTTATTCTCGACAATACCCTTTGTATTCCAACCATTTTCATATCCTACACCGGCGAAGCGCTCGATTTTAAAACCCCGCTCCTTAAAACTTTAAACATTGTTGATAAGGCAGCCGTTGAGGTATGCAAATATTTTGATAAAGATGTAAAAAAGGTAATTGCCACTTTGGGATGGGAGCAGGAGTATTTCGTGGTGGATTCGGCTTTATACAATGCACGCCCTGATCTTTTATTGACAGGAAGGACGGTGTTTGGCCATTCATCAGCCAAAGACCAGCAATTGTCCGATCATTATTTTGGCACTATACCAGCAAGGGTAATGGAATTTATGAAAGAGTTCGAATTCGAGGCACACAGGCTGGGAATTCCGGTTAAAACAAGGCATAACGAAGTGGCCCCAAACCAATTTGAGTGTGCGCCTGTTTTTGAAGAAGCCAACCTGGCTGTTGATCATAACCAGCTATTGATGCACCTCATTAAACGAATTGCCAACCGTCATGATTTTACTGTTTTGCTGCATGAAAAACCCTATGCAAAAGTCAATGGCTCGGGCAAGCACAATAACTGGTCGCTCAGGACAGACACCGGTATCAATCTGTTATCGCCTGGCAACGATAGCAAATCCAATTTGCGTTTTCTTACTTTCCTCATCAATACACTCATGGCAGTTCACTCCCATGCCGATCTTCTGAGGGCTGCAATTGCCTCGGCAGGAAACGACCACAGGCTGGGCGCTAACGAAGCCCCACCGGCCATTATTTCGGCGTTTATTGGTACGCAGCTAACCAAAGTGTTGGACCATCTTGAAATGCAGGGAAAAATTAACAACGATGACGGCCCCGGATGGAACATGGATGTGCCCAAAATTCCCGAAATTCTTCTTGATAATACCGACCGGAACCGTACTTCACCATTTGCATTTACTGGAAATAAATTCGAATTCAGGGCTGTAGGATCATCTGTAACCTGTTCAAAGGCAATGACACCCCTTAATCTGATTGTAGCTGATCAGTTAATGAAGTTCAAAAATGAGGTTGACCAATTGATCAAAAGCAAAGTCGGGAAGCAGGCTGCCATTCTGCAGGTACTCAGAGGCTATGTTACAACATGTAAAAGCATACTTTTCGAAGGCAACTCGTATAGTGATGAATGGGCTGAAGAAGCTGCGAAAAGAGGACTTTCAAATCTCAAATCAACCCCGGATGCTTTGATAAAATCATTTAATCAGAATGTGATTGATCTTTATGAAGCACATGATATTTTGACCCGGAGGGAACTGGAGGCCCGCCATGAAATTAAACTGGACAAGTACACCAAACAGATTCAAATCGAATCGCGTGTTATCGGCGATCTCGCAACCAACCATATCATCCCGGTTGCAATCCGGTATCAAAATGTTTTGATCGAAAATGTGAAAGGCCTTAAAGAAGTACTCGACAACAAGACCTTTGTTAAACTTTCGAAAAACCAGTTGCAATCCATCAAGGATATTTCAGAACATATCTCCGAAATTAAAGATGATGTGACGCGGATGATTGGGGAGCGAAAAATTGCAAACAAGATCGAAGATCCGGCTGAAAGTGCAATTTATTATAATAGAAATGTGTTGCCCTATTTTCAGTCTATCCGATACCACGCTGACAAATTGGAGTTACTGGTGGATGATAAACTGTGGCCATTGCCTAAATATCGTGAATTGCTGTTTTTGAAATAAAAGCCACATAAATGACGTTAAAGCCGGGAATAATATTCCCGGCTTTTTTCCAACCGGAAGTTTTGTCTATTTTTATAAAAAATTACTATGATGCGTTCGTTACTTCTCATCAGTATCTTTAACCTGCTGATAATTACATTTTCCGATGCACAGATAAATGTTTATCATGTTAATTCAACTACTGTCGCTCCAACCGGCGTTGGCCTGTTTTACACACTGCCGCAGACGGTTCTAAAAATCGATCTGTTGATCTCCTCAGAAGAGAACCTGAAAGGGCCTTTGGCGGATTATGCAGAAAAATATTTTGGCTTTGATGATGCAATCATGTATAATTATACCAGCTTTAAAATTGAAGATATCTCCATCACTACGCTAACTGAGCCTGACCCACAACAGGTTTATTATGTTGAGATGGGCGCCCGGACTTCCAAGGAGGTGCTTAAACCACTACTGATGGAGTTGGATAAGGCGGGAATGTTGCTTTCGGCAAACAATTATGATGACAAGTCGTTTACTACTGGTAACCAGGATAAACAAATATTTATTTATCAACCCGAAACCGAAAATATCGAAGAAATGTATGATTTCTTCAGGAGCGGTAAGATTTTATCTACCACTGATACCATCATAAGGCGTGTAACCATCGACACCACAATTGTTGAAAAACATTTCCTGAGACCGCGCATTTCTGAAAAAAGCAAAGATGACCAGGCGCTTGAAATCCTCGAAAAAATTGAAAATATCAGGGAAGCAAAACTCAAACTCCTGACTGGATACCAGGAGACTTCCTACCCTGAAGGCACTATAAAATATATGCACCGGCAGTTACAGGAGCTGGAGGACGAATACCTGGACCTTTTCAGGGGAAAAAGGTTTTCTGCAGTTGAAGCTTATACCTATTTTGTAACCCCAATGTTGGAATCCGCAAAAAACAGCATACCGGTATTTAAGTTTTCTCAAAGCACCGGGGTATCACCGTGGAGGGGCACATCCGGAGAAAATGTCACGCTGGAAATTGAGAATAATGCGTATGCCGGTATTGCCAATAATTTTAAGTTGCCCAAGGTTGGCGAAACAAATCAAAAAGGGCTTTATTACCGGATTCCCGGCATCTGCGATGTTTCGTTGGTACTTGAAGATGGTGAACTTTACAAAGGTAAGTTTACCATTAACCAGCTTGGTACGGTTAAAAACCTGGTATCTGAAAACTTCAAGGTAAAATTCGATACCGAAACCGGCGGGCTACAGGAGATTATGATTAAATAGTGATCAAACCCTATCCGTGTTCACAACCGGTTTTTAATCAATTGTAATCGTATAATCGTAGGTTATTGGTGAGGTAGGTTTCGGTGTTTTTGTGGTTGATTTCTCATCTTTTTTTGTTGTATAATTATACGAAATAGTTTTTGGGGCAGGCAGTTTAAAGCTAATCCTTGTCCGCATATTTGCAATGACACGCACGCCTCGGTTCCTGGCTTTTTCATATTTTAATGACATCACAAGCCGGATAGCTTCTTCATCGCAGCCGTATCCTATACCATGGGTTATTTCCGCATCAATTACTTTTCCGGGACCACTAACCCTGTAAGAGACATAAACAGTACCTTCAATTCGATTTTCGAGTGCCTCCTTTGGATACGTCATATTTTTTCTGATATACTCCTGAAATGCCTGTTTTCCTCCGGGATATGTCGGGAGTTTTATAAATTTTTTTTCCTTTTTGTTATCCATACTAAATGGTTCTATTTTTCAAAGGTATAAATTTGTACATTTGCTCCCTAAAAAAACATTGGAAAAAATCAAAATTAAACGGCATTATTTCTTTATTACAAATATAAACCTAAACATTTAAAGGATGATAGATTTTTCACTTACCCCCAGGCAGGAAGGGATCATAGAAAAGTATCGTGATTTCTCCGACAGGTGGATTGTGCCGAACAGGCTAAAGTATGACAGGTTGGCTGAATTTCCATGGGAGATTGTTAAAGCAGCTTATGATGACGGTATCATGAATGGACCTATGCCAAAAATTTACGGGGGAAATGAATATTCCCTGCTTGATGGTGTGCTGGCCTCAGAAGAGTTGGGCGCCGGGTGTGTTGGTATTGGAATATGTATCGATGCCAGTACCCTTGCATTAACACCATTGTACGTGGCAGCAGACGAAGAGCAGAAAAAGAAATATTTCGGACTTATCAACGAAGCGAAAGGTGTGGCTGCCTATTGCCTCACTGAACCCAATGCAGGGTCGGATGTGCAGGGGATCAGTTCCACTGCGATTTTAAAAGGTGACAAATACATCATAAACGGACATAAACGATTTATTACAAATGCTGAAGTTTCAACCTTTTTAACAGTATTTGCCGTAACTGATCCCGAAAAAGGTTCCAGAAGCCTGACTGCATTCATAGTTCCTCCGGATGCGCCTGGGGTTGAAATTAAACCACGTTTGCAAAAAATGGGACAGAAGGCCAGCGTACAGAATGAGATTATATTTACAGATGTCGAAATCCCGGTAGGGAACAGGATTGGTGGCGAAGGACATGGTTTTGTTATAGCCATGAAAACTTTCGATAGAACCCGAACAGGTGTTGCAGCCCTGAGTTTGGGTAATGCACGCGCCGCCTTTGAAAAAGCGAGGGATTGGACCAAAAACAGGAGACAGTTTGGAAAACCCATAGCAGCCAACCAGGCCATTGGTTTCATGCTGGCTGATATGGCCACGAAAATTGAAAGTGCCAGGATGTTGACGTGGTATGCCGCATGGGCCTACGACCATGATAAGAAAAAATTGAATAAACTCTCTGCCATGTCGAAGTTGTATGCCTCGGATATAGGAATGGAAGTTACTACGGACGCTGTACAGGCTATGGGTGGAGATGGCTATACCTGGGAATTTGAGGTTGAAAAGATGATGCGTGATGCCAAGTTATGTCAGATTTATGAAGGAACCAACCAGGTTCAGCGAATTGTGATTTCGAAGAGTATTTTGAAATAAATTGATTTCAATTGGTTGCGGTATTAATCCCTGAAAATTTCTTTCAGGTTCACGGTCACGTCTTCAAAAATATTCACCTTAACATTTGAATCGCCCGCAAACATGCCTATCAGTTGGTATTTTTGATCGTTGTTAAGTAAAAATATGCTTACGGATTTACTCTCAGGGTAAACGATCCAGTATTCCTTTACGCTGTGTTTTTGGTAAAGGTGGTATTTATCCTCAACATCCACCTTGGCAGTGTACGGGGAGATGATTTCGATGATAAAATCGGGCGCACCGATACATCCTTTTTCGTCCAGTTTTTTCAAATCACAAATCACCGATATATCCGGCTGGACAACAGTGTAAACCTGTTCGTCTGCAATTTGTTCAGAATTGTTCGGTAACCGCACATCGAAAGGTGCATAATAGACTTTACAGGATTTACCGGCAAGTTGGTTTCCAATACTCAGGAATAGCCTTGATGAAACTTCCTGATGTATTCGCAACGGTGCCGGTGTCATCATTTTTACAAATCCATCAATGAGTTCCCTTCTAATATTATCCATCCATGTCAGGTAATCAGCAAAGGTGTATCGTTTATTCAAATCAAGATGAATTGTTTCCATGTCAATTATTTTTACAAAAATACAAAAATACCAGGTAATTTCAAATAAAAAAGGAATACCATTAGGCATCCCTTCATTCATTTTCGCATGACTATTGTTTAAAAGCAATATTTATTCTCTTCTATCACCCTGTCAGCAATTCTGCGGCGTGCTTCCTTGATATTAACAGGAGCTACCTTAGTGAACATTTCGATATAATTGATCAGCTTTTCATTTTCATCACCCTCGGCAAATGAATTGATGGCATCGTATCCGCATTTTCTGATTGTATCCGCCGCATCATAGATAAATACATCTACAATATCTTTGTACAAAGCCACGGCATCAGCACCTTTCATTTTCTCCAGCTTTTCGATCCTGAGCAGCGATGATTCTGCCGGATAAACCTGCATAATGATGTCAGATACATTAAAAAGAATTTCCTGCTCACTGGTCAAGTGACGTTTGAATTTTTCTGAAACCACACCCAGTAGGAGCAGGGCAGCTTTTTTGTAGTTGTTGATATAAAATTTCTTCTGTGCATAATATTCTACAGGGACCTTTTCGATTTCACCTTTTTGAAGATCCTTAAGTATCGAATTTGAGTACCGGGTTACATCGAAACCTTCTTTAAGTGCTTTTTTAATGGTGGTATCAACCACCAGCAACCTGTTAATTTCGTTGGTACCTTCAAAAATCCTGTTGATACGCGAATCGCGGTATGCCCTGTCAACATTTGTTTCAGATGAAAACCCCATACCACCGAAAATCTGTACAGCTTCATCAACAATGTAGTTGAGCGATTCGGAGCCGAAAACCTTAAGGAATGCTGCTTCAATGGCATATTGGGCAATACCCTCAATAGTTGCTTTTCCCTTTTCATATCCCTGCTCCTTCAGGGCCTGAATGGTAGAGTCGATGTTGGCACCAACCCGATAAACCGATGATTCGGTAACCCACGTCTTTATAACCTGCTCTGCAATTTTATACTTAATGGCCCCAAAAGAGGAGATGGCTGTACCGAATTGTTTTCTTTCGTTGGCGTAATTTACCGATTGAGTAATGGCCAGCTTTGCAGCACCCAGCACAGTTCCGCCTAGTTTAATCCTACCCATATGAAGGATGTTTAAAGCAATACGGAAGCCACCACCGCGCTTTCCGAGGAGGTTTTCAACAGGAACCTTACAGTCGTTGAAAAATATTTGAACCGTAGATGATCCTTTGATACCCATCTTTTTTTCTTCCGGATTAAACTTTAACCCCGAGAATTTTCTTTCAACGATAAAAGCGCTTAAAACGCGGTCGTTATCCAATTTGGCAAATACGATCATAATATCCGCAAAGCCACCATTGGTTATCCACATTTTTTGACCGTTGAGGATATAATGCTTTCCGTCCTCTGACAAAACCGCTTTGGTTTTGCCCGAATTGGCATCCGAACCAGCATTTGGCTCAGTAAGGCAGTAAGCAGACGTGAGTTCGCCGGTTGCTAACTTCGGAAGGTATTTCGCCTTTTGTTCTTCGTTTCCGTAATAAACAATTGGTAACGACCCTATGCCGGTATGCGCAGAGTAGGCCACCGAAAATGAATATCCGGCACCCATATATTCACTGGCCAGCATAGATGTTACAAAATCCTGGTCGAAACCTTCATATTCTTCCGGAATCGAAACACCGAGTAAGCCGAGTTCACCGGATTGTTTCAATAAATAACTCATCAGGCCTTCTTCCTGACTGTCGATACGGTCGAGGATAGGGTAAACCTCCTGCTCCAGAAAATCAGTACAGGTCTGTGCGATCATATGTTGCTCCTCCGAAAACT
Source organism: Bacteroidota bacterium (assembly GCA_013203545.1). Lineage (GTDB taxonomy): Bacteria > Bacteroidota > Bacteroidia > Bacteroidales > 4484-276 > JABMQA01. Next base: position 10,743 of record JABMQA010000456.1, on the reverse strand, counting down.
CCTCCGGAATGAATATGTCTTCAGCTTTGGTCTCCTTTAAAAGGAATTCGCCACCTTTTAAAATGTTTTCTTTGTTCATTGTATTACGCATTAATTTTAAACTGCGTGCAAAGATAACATTGTGCGCCAATCTTGCAAAATTGTACTTGAATTGAGAATCTCTTTTTCGGCATGTTGACGGTATGATAAATTCAGAATATTTCTATCTATGGGTTTATAAATGAATTATTTTATTTTTGCACCTGTAAAATATCACCTGATGTCAACAACATTAATAATTGTCATTGTAGTTTTTATCGCAGTTTTAATAATTGGAATAAGTATTTATCCAACCATCGTGATTGTGGTAACCAGATTTTTTTATGGCAAATACCATGAAAAGTATATTCGCATACATAAGCGTTACACCTCTAAAAGTCCTTATTTGTACTGTATTAAGGATGATTTTATCAATTATCTGGTTGGATTTTTCAGAAGGCCATATCAATATGAGATTTTTGAATCAGAGAAAGAAATCCTGTATGGTACCTTACCCTTCGGATCAAAATATACTACGCTATTGAGAGGGAAGGGAAGGCCCTTTTGTGTGAACGCACAGCAAAATGAATTTTTTAAGCTGAAGATATTTGGTTATCGTGAGGATTTATTCGATACACGTGTAAAGTCATATTATGTGTTTGTTGATAATTTCTTTATTTTGGGTGAATATTCCCTGAAAGATCCGGACGATTTGAACATTAGGGAAATATCGCACATATTGCAAAAGAAATACCTGGGCAAACAAGTAACCAACACTGAATCTTTTTTGATCAGGGGGGCAAACAAGGTATCTGTATTATTCGAAAATAATGGTTTTCACCTTCTTATCAAATACCTGTATGAGGGTGATATGGATAAAAATTTCAAAATGGATCAGTTATGGAATAAATCCACCAATATTAAATTCAAAAAGCAGAAAGGTCTTGAGTCTGAATTGATAGAAAGGTTATAAAAAAAACCGGGAAAAAATCCCGGTTTTGGCGGCGTGTTATGCCTGTAATTCCTTTAGGTCTATTTTTGCAGGTGTTTTCGAAATCGTGAGCTCTTCCTTTCCATCCTGATAATCAACCGAAATAATATCACCCGCTTCGATTTTTGTTTTAATGATTTCTTCAGCAAGCGAATCTTCAACATACTTTTGAATCGCACGTTTAAGTGGTCTTGCGCCAAATTGGGCATCCCAACCTTTATCAACAATAAAGTCCTTTGCCTTTTCAGAAATTACGATTTCATATCCCAATTCATTAACCCTTTTATAAAGGTGTTTCAGTTCAATATCAATTATTTTGTGGATAGCTTCACGCTCGAGCGATTCAAAAATCATGATATCATCAATCCGGTTGAGGAATTCAGGGGCAAAGGTTCTTTTTAAGGCATTTTCGATCACGCCCTGGGCATGTTTGCTTTTTGAAGTAAGTTTTGCTGATGTGTTGAAACCTACGCCATGTCCAAAGTCTTTTAATTGACGTGTGCCTATATTAGATGTCATAATAACGATTGTATTCTTGAAATCAATTCTTCTGCCCAGGCTATCAGTGATTAAGCCTTCATCAAGAATTTGCAACAGCAGGTGGTATACATCCGGATGTGCTTTTTCTATTTCATCAAGAAGTACTATGGAATAAGGCTTACGCCGGACTTTTTCGGTGAGTTGCCCACCCTCTTCATACCCTACATATCCGGGAGGGGCCCCAACAAGGCGAGATACGGAAAATTTTTCCATATATTCACTCATATCGATCCTTACTAGCGCATCTTCTGAATCAAAAAGATACCTTGATAAAACTTTGGCAAGGTGTGTTTTACCAACACCGGTAGGGCCAAGAAATATAAAACTGCCAATTGGCTTATTTGGATCCTTTAGTCCCGCGCGGTTCCTACGGATTGCCTTAACTACCTTTTCAATGGCATCGTCCTGCCCGATTACCGAACCCTGAAGTTCTTCCTCCATTTTTATCAGCCGGTTGCTTTCGTTTTGGGCAATCCTTCTTACAGGAACACCCGTCATCATAGCAACCACTTCGGCAACATTATCTTCATTTACGGTTTCACGGTTGAGTTTTGCCTCCTCTGTCCATTTCTTTTTCTCGAGAAACAGCTCTTGTTGAATCTTTCGCTCAATATCCCGGAACCTTGCAGCCTCTTCAAATTTCTGCCCACTGATGGCTTTTGATTTTTCTATTTTAATCTCTTCAAGCTTACCTTCCAACTGTATGATTTGAGAAGGCACATGCATATTAGTAATATGGACCCTGGATCCTGATTCGTCAAGGGCATCAATTGCCTTATCAGGCAGATATCTGTCGCTGATATAACGGTTGGTCAGGCTAACGCAGGCGTTGATTGCTTCGTCGGTGTACTTAACCAGGTGATGGTCTTCATATTTACTCTTGATATTGTGCAGAATTTCTTTCGTTTCTTCTGCCGTGGTTGGATCCACAAGAATTTTCTGGAAACGGCGTTCAAGCGCACCATCTTTTTCAATGTATTGCCTGTATTCATCTAATGTTGTAGCACCAATACATTGGATTTCACCACGGGCCAATGCCGGTTTAAACATATTTGACGCGTCCAGTGAGCCGGATGCATTCCCGGCACCAACAATGGTGTGAATCTCGTCGATGAACAGGATAATGTCAGTGTTTTTTTCAAGTTCGTTCAGGACTGCCTTCATTCTTTCCTCAAATTGCCCGCGGTATTTTGTTCCAGCAACCAATGATGCCAGATCCAGGGTAACGATCCGTTTATTGAAGAGTGCACGTGAAACCTTACGGTCAATAATTCGCAGCGCCAATCCTTCAGCAATGGCAGATTTCCCAACACCTGGTTCACCAATTAATATTGGGTTATTCTTTTTTCTTCTGCTTAAGATTTGTGCAATACGTTCCAATTCCCTTTCCCTGCCAACAATTGGATCAAGCCTCCCTTCCTCTGCAGATCTGGTTAAGTCACGTCCGAAATTATCAAGTACCGGAGTTTTTGACTTTGGATCCCCGGGCTTTTTGGCAGATTTACCATAGCCTTTGCCTTCCTCAAATTCATCATCCATCGATTCGCCGGCAAATTCATCCTTGGGATCCTGTTGTTTTGGCAGGTTGTCTTTTTTTAAACTTTCGCTATTTGACATGATAGCTTGCAACTCGTCTTTTACACTTTCGTAATCTACACCTGATTTGGTAAAAGTTTGCGTAACAATGTTATCTTCATCTTTTAAAATAGCAAGTAGCAGGTGCTCAGTACCAATAAGATCGCTGTTAAATAATTTAGCTTCAAGATAGGTAAGCTTCAATGCCCTTTCTGCCTGTTTTATTAGGGGTACATTTTCTAACTTTTTGGTTCCGGGTTTAAAATTTGTAACAATCGATCGTTCGATGGTTTTTTTAAAATTTTGAAGGTCTATTCCTAAATAATTCAGTATTTGTATTGCAAGTCCTTCTCCTTCACGCAATATGCCAAGTATTAAGTGTTCAACTCCAATGTAGTCATTTCCCAATCTTATGGCTTCTTCCCGGCTAAAGGACAATACATCTTTTACTCGCTGTGAAAATTTCGCTTCCATTATATCTATTTAATTATTAACAACTCGGATATCAAATAGTGTTCCAAAGTAGTGTCAACTTCTAACTGATCCTTACATGACCCGGACAATCCAATGATATCCATGTGTCATTAAGAATTTTATGATCCTTAAAGTTAACAAGAATATAAAAATATTTGTTCATTGGCAAAAATAATATCCAAAATATGGAAAACACTCCCAAAAGCCTTATTTTATCAACAAAATCGTGTTAGTATTAAATTACCGGAAAAGAGTACAACTTTAAATATATTTTGTACCTTTGCTATCTATTTTTAGATAAGTTAAAAAGCTATAATTGAAGAAGTTAGATAATGGAGAATAAACGAGAAGGCGAAAAGATTATTAAGGTCAACATTGAAAACCAAATGAAAGCGGCCTACATTGATTATTCAATGTCAGTCATTGTTTCAAGGGCGCTACCGGATGTTAGGGACGGACTTAAGCCCGTTCACAGGAGAATATTGTATGGAATGCTCGATTTGGGAGTGTTTTCAAACCGTTCTTACAAGAAATCTGCAAGGATAGTAGGGGAGGTGCTTGGTAAATATCATCCCCATGGTGACAGTTCGGTTTACGATGCCATGGTTAGAATGGCCCAGGAATGGTCGATGAGATATCAGCTCGTGGACGGGCAGGGAAATTTCGGATCAATTGACAACGATAGTCCGGCTGCCATGCGATACACAGAGGCAAGACTTCGTAAGATTGCCGAAGAGTTGCTTGATGATATTAACAAGGATACTGTTGACTTTCAGTTAAATTTTGATGATAGCCTCCAGGAACCAACAGTTTTGCCGGCCAGAATCCCTAATTTATTGATTAATGGCACTTCTGGTATTGCTGTGGGTATGGCAACCAATATGGCACCCCACAATATGGTGGAAGTCGTTAATGGAACCATTGCATACATCGACAACCGGGAAATTACTATTGAAGAACTCATGCAATATATTAAGGCACCTGACTTTCCGACAGGAGGTATTATATATGGTTATGAAGGCGTTAAGGATGCATTCCTAACAGGGAGAGGCAGGATTGTCATGAGGGGTGTAGCTAATATTGAAGTTACTGCAGGTGGCCGCGAACATATTATCGTTTCCTCAATTCCATACCAGGTTAATAAGGCCGAAATGATTAAGAAAACGGCTGATTTGGTCAATGACAAAAAAATTGAAGGAATTAGTGACATCAGGGATGAATCCGACCGAAATGGGATTCGGATTGTTTATGATCTCAAAAGGGATGCGATCACAAATGTGGTTCTTAATAAACTCTACCAGTACACTGCGCTGCAAACATCATTTAGTGTCAATAATATTGCATTGGTCATGGGCAGGCCCATGCAACTCAACCTGAAGGATATCATCGGGCATTTCGTTGAGCACAGGCATACCGTTGTGGTTAGAAGGACTGAATATGAGTTGAGAGAGGCACAGAAAAAAGCACACATTCTGGAAGGGTTGCTTATAGCTCTTGATCATCTTGATGAGGTAATCGCGTTAATCAGAAGTTCTCAAACGCCGGAAGTTGCAAGAGAAGGTTTAATGTCTCAATTTAATCTTTCTGAAATTCAGGCGCGTGCCATTTTGGATATGCGACTACATCGGCTTACCGGCCTGGAGCGCGAAAAGATTAAAATGGATTATGAAGAATTGATGAAGAGAATCGAGCATTATCAAGAAATTCTGGGCAATGAGGGTTTGAGGATGGAGATCATCAAAGCAGAGTTGGTAGAAATCAAAGAAAAATACAACGAAGGACGCAGAACACAAATTGAATATGCTGCCAGCGATTTCAGAATTGAAGATACCATTGCCGACGAAGATGTTGTAGTTACCATTTCTCACCTTGGTTACATCAAACGTACGCCACTTACCGAATACAGGGTTCAGACGCGGGGTGGGAGAGGGGCAAAAGGAGGAACCATCAGGAATGAAGATTTTCTGGAGTACCTTTTTGTGGCCACCAATCATAATTACATGCTTTTCTTCACCGAAAAGGGTAAGTGTTTTTGGCTCAGGGTATTCGAAATACCTGAAGGCAGTCGCGCATCCAAAGGCAGGGCCATCCAAAATCTCATCAATATAGAACCAGATGACAAGGTGAAGGCCTTTATCAATATCAAGGACCTTAAAGATGAAGACTATATAAATAATAATTTTATTATTCTGGCTACCAGTAAAGGTATCATTAAAAAGACCTCGCTCGAGGCTTATTCGCGTCCACGTCAGAATGGGATCAATGCCGTTGGTATCCGTGAAGGTGACTCGCTGATCGAAGCAAGGCTTACCAATGGTGAAAACGAAATTGTGATGGCCCTTAGGTCGGGCAGGGCAATACGCTTTAATGAGGCCAAGGTACGCCCGATGGGACGAAATGCTTCAGGAGTTCGAGGGATCAGGCTTGCCAGTGATAAAGATGAGGTTATCGGAATGATTTGTCTGGAAAATCCCGACTTTGATGTCCTGGTGGTTTCGGAACACGGATATGGAAAACGTTCGAAACTGGATGATTACCGGGTTACCAACAGAGGTGGAAAAGGTGTAAAAACGTTAAATATTACCGAAAAAACAGGTGATCTGATTGCCATAAAAAATGTTACTGATGCCGATGATCTCATGATCATTAACCGGTCAGGTTTAACCATCCGGATGGCTGTAGCCGCGCTTCGTGTAATGGGTAGGGCCACACAGGGGGTCCGCTTGATAAACCTGCGGGATGAAGACAGTATTGCCGCTGTGGCCAAAGTTGAAGTTGAGGCAGAAGACGACGACAATGGAAATGGCCCCGAAAGTGAAGATAATAATAACGCCGATAACAGGGTTGGAGATGAAATTGAAGCCGGGTCTGAAATAGAAGATGATGGCGCTAACAGTGAGACAGATAAAAAGGAAACTCCGGGTGAAGAAAATGAAAATGATTCTGAGACCGGTGAATAGTAATTCTATAGCACTTTTAATGTTTTAGTCAGTTTTTTTTTGTTTTTCCACTAAATTTATACCTTTGCCGCTGTTATGTTAATAACAGTGGTTTTTGGAATGACTATTGTAAACGAGAAATAAATTTTAACATTTGTACTATGAAAAAAATTGCTTTGTTGTTGTTAATCTCTTTTGTTGCGTTTGGTCTTAATGCTCAGAATTCAAAAAGAACAAGTGCATACAATTACCTTAGGTATAATAAACTGGATAAAGCCAAAGAGGCTATTGATGATGCGGTTGAACATCCAAAAACGATAAATGACGCCAAAACCTGGTATTATTATGGCAACGTTTATCTCTCCATTCAACGTTCAGAAGAAGAAAAGTTTAATAGCCTTGACCCGGATGCACTCGAAAAAGCATACAATGGTTATGTAAGGTCACTTGAGCTTGATGAGGATAAGGAATTTACAAATGACATTAATGACAGGTTAACGATCTGTGCGGAAGAGTACTATATCAAGGGTCTTGATTTGTACACTGCCCTAAACTATGCCGAATCTATGCTTGCTTTTAAAAAAGCGGCAAAAATAAACGAGGATGCCGGCAAAATTGATAGCCTTGCTACCTACAACGCCGCTTTTACCGCTGAGTTAGCCGAGGATTACGTCTCAGCCGGGGTATTGTATGAACAATTGGTTGAGTGGAATTATGATAACCCAGCTATTTATAAATCGCTCGGTGAAATTTACAAACTGGAGGGTGATACCGCTAAAGCCCTGAATAGAATTACTGCAGGAAGAGAAAAATATCCCAATAACATCGAATTAATCATTAGTGAATCGAACATTTACCTTAGCACCAGTGAGCGTGAAAAAGCTATTGAGTTGATGCAACAAGCTATTGCAATCAACGATACCATTCCTTCATTGTATTATGTAATAGGTGCTAAATACGATGAGATGGAAAACAGGGAAGAAGCTGAAAAGAACTACAAAAAAGCAATTGAGCTTGATCCGGATTACTTTGATCCCAATTATAACCTTGGAGCCATGTATGTAAATCAGGCTATTGAGCTCATTGATGAAGCAAATGCCTTGCCACTTGATAAAGAGAAAGAGTACAACGAACTTAAAGAGCTGGCAGATGGAATGTTGATGAAATCTGTTCCATATCTTGAAAAGGCTGATGAATTGCAACCGGAAGAGCGTTATATTTTGCAGACATTGAAAGATATCTATACAAGGTTGAATATGCTTGACAAACTTAAAGCTATCAACGATAGGCTTAACAATTAATTTTTGTTCATAATAAAACACTAAAAAGGGGAGTGACGAATTTACTCCCCTTTTTCTTGATATTTTCTATTTAACATAATATTAATTATAGGACAAAGCAATATGCTGTTACATAGCACAATTCCAATTCTCGGAATTACATCAAAGCCAAGGATGATTGCTCTTTACTGTATTCACAAATTCACGCCAACACCCGGCTCGCATTTTCTTCATTCCAACGCTTTTAATTGCTATTTAACATAATAGAAGTTTAGATACCCCATAAACACGCACGATTAAATTGTGATAGTTTATTAAGATCTTCTTCTAGTTCATTTCTCACGGTAAATGAACTATTGCTTAAATGAGCAGCAGCATTTGATAGTTCAGAATATTCTGTTTCTATTTCCGTCCATAATTCATAAAATTCTGATACAGGTTTCGCTGTTTCCCAAAAGCCATTATTAAACCCATAATTCTCCCACACAAAATTTAGTTCGTCTTTTCCGATGTGAGCGTCCTCAAGTAACATAGAAGTAGATCCTGTTGAAACCCTTAGCAATAAAGCAGCTCTTGATATTATAGGGAGAGGTTCAACCTTATTTTTAGCAGCTTCAGAAAAAATTAAATGACTTTGATTATTTGGTAGACCTGATAAAAGTATTCGTTGAGTGGTAGCATCTAAGGTAGCTCCTACACTAGTAAATGAATCATTAATTAAATCAAATAAATTCCCTCTACTAGAAATCTCAGGTCGAATATACAGTTCGTCAAAAAGAGTTTTTAGCAGTAGTTTGTCAAGATAATCGAAAGGATTGCTTGCAGATTGACTTAATACTTGAAAAAGCCCATAAACATTCTTAATGGTCGATTTGAAGTCAAGTTGCTTGTCAAAACCTGAGATTGTTTGAGGTCTATAGCTAACAAAATTTCGTAATTCTCGATCACTTTTATATTTTTTAACATCAAAAGCCCATTGTTTTAACCAATCTTTCGCAATAGAAGAAGATACGAGTTGAGTTGCTCTAGGATGAAACCCCGGTAATAAATCAGAAAAAGTATTTCCTTTTACACGAAAAAGACGTAAAAGATCATAAGATGGTTTAACATCAGATCGACACCATTTTTCAAAGGCATCCCATGCAAAAACATGCGTAAGTAATGACTTACCAGATCCAGGTTCGTTCTTTATTTTTCTTTTAATAAAAAGTGAAAAATCTGTTTCATTTTTTAAACCAATATGCTTGTTGTTAAACACTCCTACTCCTTCTGAAGCTAACAAAGACATTACAGCTCGTAATTCCGCATAATATGCTAAATGAATTGCAGCTCCATTGTTCCCATTTAGTAAAGCATTTACAGCTTGAGAAAGATACCCCCATCCATCAAGTAAGTGAGAAATTGAAGAAGCACCAATGTAAGTATTTACATCATTAGACCTAAGTTGGAATGATTTAGTAGAATCGTGATGGCGTATAATTGCCGATAACGCATTGCTTTTCAATTGATTACTATTTGCAATCAATTTGCTTTGAGGTAAGTACCGGTCTTTAATCACTTTAAAGCTTTGAACAACCGGCTCTCTCGAAGCATTTTTAATAAAAACGCCTAGTTTCTTAGTCATACCGATTGAATTAATTACCCGAAAGTTCTTCCATTTTAAGCGAGTATTCCTTTATTTTTTGATTATCAGATTCTTTGAAAAGTTTTAGTAAATCTCGCCATACTTCACGATATCCCCCTGTCCCTTTGAATTTTTTTTGTAACTCTCGCTGAGTTTCATCTTCAAAATCAGCAGTAGGCATTTGCCAATCAAATCGCATCAACTCTTTAGAAACATCTTTAATTAATCCATTTATGGATGATTTTCTAAATTGTTCAATTGCTTTATCTATACTGTTCGTTTCAATTTGCCTTTCATCAATATCACCTTTCCATTCTACTTCATTGAAATCAAAATCATCAAATTGATTTGCAGCTACGAAGAAAAAGTCATTAGTAAACATTGAAATACCAGTCACTCCTTGATCACGAGAAAGCATTGAATTCTTACTAAGAAATGCGTCGTTGATTCTGACACTTGAAGCATTAGTATTATTCGCATCAAACAATAGCAGTTCTTTCTTCTCTCCTATTAACGTTTTTGCCCAAGCTTGTTCGCTTTGAGATGCATTTGTCGCAATTTGTTCCCAAAGTAAAATTAGAAAAGCTGCTTGTTGGGCACGAACCCATTTTATCTCCTCATAATTCTTTCCTGGTAGTACATCGGCAAATAAACCACTAATTGGTTTTCTTGAATTTCTTTTCAAATATGTGTCCGACAATGCCCTGATGAAAGCTGCTTGACTCATATTATTGCCCTCACTAGCTCCAAGCATATTAATTCTGTTATGCCAAGGGCTTTGGTCATAAATCCAGAAAGCTTCGACTAATTCTTGTGCTCGTGTTTCACGATAAACAGCTAAACCATCTTTTGAATTTTCAAGCCAGCTTTGAGTCCTTAACAGTGGGTAAAGATCATAGCCTAAGCTGGTATTTATCTTCTTTGGTTTAATATTAATTACATAAAACAAATACGCTTGCCAAGTTCTGTCTAAATTGTAATACGCCACAACAGGAACTTCATAGTTACCATTAATAGTTTCTGTTTCATCAAATGACATTAACCTATGTTGTCCATCGATGATCTCTAGAGGTTTTAGATCAGGATCCCAACTTTCTTCAAAAACTCCATCAGGAATTTGCAAATGCTGAACACTATCATTAGTATTACTTACAGTTATTAAATCTTCTGGCTTAAGCTTATTGTTTCCTCTTCGTTCATCAGGCCCAAGTATATTTGCAACAATTGCGGTAGGCAAAATTCCTGGCATTTTCAGATGTTCATTTTCTGGAGAATTTTTTACAGAATCACTTAATGTAGACC
>JABMQA010000455.1 GCA_013203545.1 Bacteroidota bacterium | reverse complement strand
TAATGGAGGTGTGTGGCAATTTGGTGATTTAGGTTCGACTTTAGGTGAATTTACTTTACGAACTCATGGTTCAATCAACGATAGATGGGTAGCGCAGTTGTGGACAGAAGATTTTGATATTAATGTCACTGGCAGTAAAAACGCATGGACTCACTTTGCTATGGTTTACGATGGAACAAATGTGAAGGTTTATGCAAATGGTGATCTAAAGGCTGATCAGGAAAGAAGTTTAAATACAATTTCCAATACTTTCTACATTGGGAAATGGGGTAATAATTATTTCGATGGTCAAATTGATGAATTGCGTGTCTGGAATACAGCACGAACGCAGGAACAAATTCAGGCGACCATGAACGTCCAGCTGAGTGGATCTGAAAGCGGACTTTTAGCATACTATCAAATGAATGAAGGCAGTGGAACTACAATCACAGATAATAGCCCAAATTCATTTACCGGCACTTTGGTTGGAAGTCCAACCTGGGTTGATGGAGTTTTTCAACCTACCGGCTCCGGTACAGATATCGATCCATATCAAATTGCTAACCTTAATAATCTTTATTGGATTGCCCAAAATTCGGCTGAGTGGGATGCACATTACATCCAAACCGCAGCTATTGATGCTTCAGTTACTTCTTCCTGGTCAGGTGGTGGTTGGATTCCTATTGGAACAGATTCCGGCAATCCATTCTCGGGAAATTATAACGGACAATTGCACACAATAACAGGGTTGTATACCTCAGGTGGATCATTTCGTGGTTTGTATGGTAGTTTGAATACTGCTACGATTACAAATCTGAGATTGATTAATGTATATAGTACTGGCGCTGAACATATCGGTGGATTATCAGGCGGGTCCTACAATTCTACGGTGAGTAATTGTTACACCAATGGAATTGTTGGCTGTTCTGAATGGGATGCTGGTGGTCTAATTGGTGGGGTTGAAGGTGGCACCATGAGCAATTGCTCAAGTGCATGCAGCGTTATGGGCGATGGCTGGATTGGAGGTTTAGTGGTTTTTTTTTAAAAGCAACTATAAGTAATTGCTATAGCTCAGGCAATATTATAGGTAACTCTCAATTGGGTGGTTTATTTGGTGTGAATTATGATGGAACGGTGAGTATTTGCTACAGCACTGGTAGCGTAGACGACGCTAATGGCAATGGTTATGAGGTGGGTGGCCTGGTGGGAGTAGCTTATGGTGGTACTTTGAGTAACTGCTATAGCACCTGTAGTGTGGATGGAGAAACTTTTGTCGGTGGTCTGGTGGGAAATGATGATGGTGATACATTGAATGTGAACTACTGCTTCTGGGATACCGAAACATCCAACCAAAGCAGCAGTGCCGGCGGTACGGGCAAAACCACAACCGAAATGAAAACCCAGTCTACTTTCACCACAGCCGGCTGGGATTTTACAAATGTTTGGGCAATCAATGGCAGTATCAATATTGGATATGCTTATTTGCAAGATAATGTACCACCAACATTAAACTGGACAGGTGTCACCGACACCAATTGGGAAACTGACTCCAACTGGGATCTGGGTTACTGTCCCAGAAGTATCGATGATGTTATCATCCCCGTTGTGACCAACCAACCGGTGATCGGAGCAGCAGGAACTGCTGATTGCAACCATCTCACGATTCTCAGCGGTGCAAGGTTGACCTTAAACGCAAGTAGCTCGCTTATTACCAACGGTATCATCCTCAACAATGGAACCATCGATGTGCAGCGCACCATTACCGATGGTCAGTGGCACCTTATATCATCACCCATTACAAGTGCAACAGCTGCAGTTTTTGCAGGCGATTACCTTCAATACTGGACAGAATCAACTGCCGACTGGACCGATATTACAACCTCAACTTACGCACTTACCCCTGCACAGGGTTATGGCCATTGGGGTGTGGCCAAATCTGAAACGACCTATACTTTTACAGGTACACCAAATACCGGAAACCAAAGCATCGGTATTACTGCCAGTGGCAGCGGGGATTATACCGGCGCCAACCTGCTGGGTAATCCCTATCCCTCTTCCATCGACTGGAGTGAGCTTGATGGTGCTGAAGGTTATGGTGCCGTTTATTACTGGGATGCTGAAGATAGCAGGTATGCAAGCTGGAATGATGGCTCTGCAGTTAACGGGGGCGTGCAATACATCCCACCCATGCAGGGTTTTTTTATTGTCGATGATGCCGGAGCTTTTTTTTTAATGAACGTCAACCGGACCCACAGCGGGGCATCCACATTTTTCAAAGCAAAACAGGAGATCTCGGCGAATGCAATACTGTTGGAAGCACAGAATGGTATTTTGCGTGATGAGCTTTTCATCAAAGTCAATGAAGCCGCCATAACAGGCTATGAAAAGCAATTTGATGCGTGGAAGTTTTTTTCAGGCACACCTGGTATGCCAGAGATCTATAGCTATGGTAATGAAGACAAACTGGCCATCGACGTGCGCCCCGAAACAGATGTCATCCAGCTTGGGTTCTCAAACAGCGAGAACGGCATTTATACCATCGGCATTAAAGAAATGGCTGACATTTCAATAGCCATCTTTGAAGACACCAAAACCAACACCTTCCATGATCTGACAAAGAGCAGTTACGGGTTTGCATGGGATATCGGTGATGATGAAATGCGGTTTAAACTGCATCTGGATGCTGTTGGGATTGAGGAGAATGTTGCTGATAAAAAAGAAATATTTATCTATTCATCAGGTAAAGAAATATTTATTAAGGGTGCGGATGCCTCACAGGTCAGGGTTGTGGATATGATGGGCAGGACTGTTTTGGAGAAATATGTTCATCGTAGTACGCTTACATCATTTGAAACAGACCTGAAAACGGGGGTTTATGTGGTTTCGGTGAGAAATGGAAACCTGGTTAGAGCGGAGAAAGTATTTATAAGATAAAAACAGAATAAGTAATTTAAAATGTGTAAACAGATGAAAGTATTTAAAAAACTCATTGTAACAGCGCTCTTTCTTTTTGCATTCAGCGCACTTTCAGCACAAACACCTCCACCACCCAATGGCAATGGCAGCGATCCTGGTGGTGGTAATACGCCAGTAGGTGGCGGTGCAGCTGTTGGAGCTGGCGTTATCTTGTTGGTTTCACTGGCAGCGGGCTATGGAGGGAAAAAGATTTATCAGGCACGGAAAAGGATTGTACAATAGTCAGCATGAACAGTTATACTTTTGGTTGGGATCTGCGAACCAGCTGAGCACCTTTGCCAATGATCTCAACACTTACGGGAGCATCCTTATAATTGAACCGAAAGGATCACACCCGCATATTCAACAGCCTCCTGCGGTGATGCGATATCCACACCAACACCTGTTCCTTTTTCCACAACCACGATATTAAACGTCCGTTCCTCCAGCATACCAGGAAATGATCCCTGCCTGTCACCAATAGTCAGCATCCGTATAGCTCCTTCCCATTTGAATGGAATCGTCGCAAACACACCCTTTTCATAGTTGTAATTGTCGTTTTCGTCTTCGTAAAGAACAAATTCACCATCAGCACCCGGATAGATCCGCAACTCGATGGGATCTTCCGGAAACTCATCAGCCCATTGTTTAAATGGCCCCATGGGAATGATCGACCCCGCTTT
>JABMQA010000043.1 GCA_013203545.1 Bacteroidota bacterium | reverse complement strand
ATGTCAAGAAATAAAAAATCTTCAGTTCTTTATATAACCTTTACTTATAAGTTTTTTCTCATTAATAACAATTTTATTTAAAGAACTTTCCATATTTAAAGAAATTTCTTTGTTCAAATTGCCACGATGCTTTACAGTTAACCTATCATAAATGTAATTGACTTTATCAGTCAAATCTTGACCAGTTAAAGCAAAGCTGCTTTTTAGAAACTCCCTAATTGACCGCTTGCTATAATCTAACTTACTACTTTTAGATCGATCTTTTACGCTCCAGCCTTTTTCAACAAAATTTAATGCAACCATTTTCTCCCCCCTTTTAAAATTTCTCTGTATTTCAAACAAAGCTGAACAACAACCCAAACAAACAAACAAACAAACGCCAAGACAAGTACAAACGGAACTTGCCAACTTGCAAACGCAAACAACAACAAAAACTTATTCATATTTGACCCCCTTTACTAGGTCAAAAAGTGAACCTTATATAAAAAATGTCAAATGTTTTTTGTCATGCAATAAGTTTAAATACTAACTACTTGAAAATAAACTACTTGCCGAAGTTAAAAAATTTAAAAGAAAAGTCCTTTTATATATATTCTTTCCCAGTGAAACCGTCAACAGTCCCGAGTCCTTTTTTTTCTGATCCTTTTTTTTCTGATCAAGTCCATGCAGGTACAATGTCAAAAGGTAGAAATTTTATCTGAAAACTGCTAACTTGGTGATAAAACAAATTTTCCAATGGGACACTTTTTTAGAAAGCCTTTGTATTCCTGCTGTTTTACGATTCCTTTTTGGTTAAAGTTATGATAAATCTTGACAACCTGCGATTGATGTATTGGTTAGATATTGTCGTATTTGCTATGATGCCTCCAGATACCGGCTAGGTTGAGACTAATTGATCTAGTCGGTATTATTTCATTGTTGGACAAAGTGCGGGCGGGAGACCCTGTCTTTTGAACCAATTTACAGTGCGGAGCCACCGAATTTTTTTGCCGCGGTTCTTTTATCTTTTCCTGTGCTTGATTTGGTTGAATTCCGTTGTTTTTGTTTGTCTATACTGATTGATACTGAGTTTGGTTGTGCTGATCTTCGGTTGTTTTTATTCGCGTTGGTTGCATGGTAAGGATTAGTTGTTGAAAGCACATTTGGGATGGTTGGCTGCTGTTGGCGGTTATTTTGGTTGCGTATGTTATTGTGTATCAGTTGTTTGGAGACCTTCGGTCTGGGTCGTGGCGTGGCAAAATTTGGTAGGTCAAGTCCATTAAGATCGATTGGACTGGTGCTGGTTGCTCCGTAGAACTGTCATAAAAAGGTGATGGATCTTTGAATCAGGTTAAGTATGTTTACAGTAGTGGTTTATATAGAAAAGGGTAGTAGTTTTCGTAGTGGTTTGATATTAAACATGGTTGGGAATTGTCATAAAAACATGACACATTGAATTTAGTGTCACAAAAAAGTGACAGAGTAAATCTTATGTAACGGTTATGTAATTGGGTGGTTATTATTGTATAGTATAGTTGTATTGTAAGGGAGTTCTTTTACATCGTGGCGTTTGTTTTATTTACAGATCTGTATGGTTCGGGCTGTACTTTTCCAACTTCGCAGCGGTTAATTTGCAGACCTGGTATCCATTTAACCCATCTCCATCTGGCGTGTTTAATGGAGTATCTACCGAGGAATACTGATATACCGTGGCAGTAAAGATCCGTTGCCCATTGTTTCGCTTCATCTTTGTACCCAATATCCAGTTTAATCTCCGCTACCCTGTGCTTGTTGTAGTGCATATAGGCTAGGAGCATTGGTTAGAAAGATAATTTCATTTGGTTAAATTCATCTTTCATAGATTTCTTTGCAATTTTGGAATATTCTTCACTTCCATCAATTCCAATCCATTTTCTATTAAGTTGTTCTGCTCTTAATGTAGTAGTTCCAGTTCCGTTAAATGGGTCGAGAATAGTTCCACCTTCAGGACAACCAGCAATAATACATTTATCAATCAAATCAAAGTTGTAGGTTGCATAATGCTTCTTAGATGATGGTTTAGTAGGTATATCCCAGAAGTCAGAAACATCACCGGGATTCTTGCCAGAAGGATTATAACAATTATGTATATCATGATTATCCCTTACTTGCCCACCATATTCTTTCATGCCGAAAGATTTAGAGTTAGTAGTAACAGCATCACCAGTTTTTAAAGGTGTTGAATGTTTATCCCTAACACCATCCAAATCAAAGTAGTATTTCTGCTGTTTTACCATAAAGAAGAAGTATTCGTGCTTCTTTGAAAATCTATCTCTGCAACTTTCAGGCATTCCATTACGCTTTGCCCAGATAATATCATTCCGCATTACCCATCCACGATCAATACAGCCAATTGCGAAGCGGTGTGGGATAAGCATTAAGCATTTACTTTGCATACCTTGAATAGAAGTATCTGCTTTTGGT
>JABMQA010000454.1 GCA_013203545.1 Bacteroidota bacterium | reverse complement strand
CGTCAATTTCGGGTGCCAGCCGCTTTTTACGGCTACACAAATTGGTGATAAAATGCCTGAGCAGGGGCTCGATATCTTCGGGCCGTTCCCGGAGTGGCGGGATTTGTATGATAAATGTGTTGATGCGGTGATAGAGGTCGAGGCGGAACTTTTCCTGTTCGATGAGTTTTTCGATGTTTTTATTTGTGGCAGATATGATCCGGATATTTACCTGGATCTCCCTGGAATCGCCCAGTTTTGTGATCTTTCGCTCCTCCATGGCACGAAGCAATTTGGCCTGTAGCGAGTAAGGCATATCGGCGATCTCGTCCAGGAATAGTGTGCCTCCGTTAGCCAGCTCGAAAAAACCCTTTTTGTCTTCCTTTGCATCGGTGAAGGCCCCCTTCTTGTGCCCGAAAAATTCACTTTCGATAAGTGTATCGGGGATGGCGGTGCTGTTAACCGGAACAAATACCTCCTTTTTCCTGCTGCTGGCATAGTGGATGATCCTGGCGATGATCTCCTTGCCGGTACCGTTTTCACCCGTTATGAGTACGCTTGCGTCCTCGTCATGAGCCACTTTCATGGCCATATCCACCACCTTTTTTATCATGGGGCTTGTGCCAATGAAGTCGCGCTCGATTACAGACTCCAGCTCGCGGGAGATGAGCGATTTCTGATCTTCGACCGTTTGAAGCTTATTGAGTAACTGCACATACTTGCCGGTGCGCTCGATGGAAAAAAGAATCTCTGAAAAATTGAACGGCTTTCGTACAAAGTCGATGGCCCCCTGCCGCTGGGCCTCAATCACCACATCAATGTCTTCCTGTCCGCTTACCATGATCACTTCGGTTGTAGGAAACTTCGCTTTGATCCTTTTTAAAACCTCGATGCCATTCAAATCGTGGGGCATCATAAAATCGAGCAGGGCAATGTCGATGGGATTTTTTTCCAGCATCTGAAAAGCGGTCCGGGAATCGTTTGCTTCAAAAACGGTAAAATTGTTTTTGGTCAGATGGCGGTTTAATTTTTCTGTTATGCCCTTTTCATCGTCGAGTACCAAAACTTTTAGTGATTCCATATGTCTGTTTATTGTTACCAATTATTGTTAAAAGTGACTATAGTGACTATAGTGACTATAGTGACTAGAGTGACTAAAGTTAAGCCCACTCCTGGAAGCTATTCAAATTTTTAACAAATTTACAAAATTCAGTGACACGGCAGGAATTCAGATAAAGTTCAATCCAAGCTTTCCATCATTCTTCAAATTCAGGTTTGATCTTCACCCCGTCGTACTTCTTTTCAATACCGTTTTCATAACTGATCACTAAAAACAGGGTTCCATCCAAATTGTATTTTTTCCAGTCGCCCTCTTTCATCCCCATCAGGTAATTGATCTCATCCTTGATGTTCCCATTATCCCAATAATAAACATGCTTCCCGTTGGGATTATCATCAATGAACTCCCCTTCAAATTTCAGTGTTTCATCGGGGTACCATGATTTCCAGATCCCATTCCTCAAACCATACGAGTATTCACCCTCTTCGCGGTAATCGCCGTTTACATAAATCCAGGGCCCTTCCTCCATGCCTTCAATAAATTCCCCTTCGGCAATCACCTCCCCTTCCTCCGTGAATTCTGTCATCAGGCCATCGGCAAGTCCGTCAATATAATATTCCTCACGAAGAATGTTACCCGAAGGATAATACCAGACCCACTTTCCGGTCAGTTTCCCGTCATTGTCATATTTCCCGGTTTGTTCCAGCCGGCTGTTGGCATGGTAATAATTCCATTTCCCGATCTTTACACCCTCCGTATACGCACCCTCGGCTTTCAGGCTACCGTCGTTAAAATAATCTTTCCATTCACCATTCTTCAAACCATCGTCTTTGATGATCCCTTCACCAACCATGTTACCATCTTTAAAAATATATCCGGCGCTTATGTCGCCATCCGGGCCATATTCACGCCGTACACCTTCGGGCACTCCATTTCGGTATGTCTGAACAATTTTAACCGAACCATCCGGGTAATAATCCTTTACAACCTCCAACCTTGTTAATTCCGCCGCATCTTCCTGTATAACGCCATCTACCCATTTCGCTGTAGAAATTAGTTTCCCATTTTCATTATATTCCTTAAAATATCCGTTTTTCAGATCATTGAGGTACTTCCCCTCGTTTTTTACATGGCCATTGTCGTAGAAAAACTTCCAGAACCCCTGTTTACGCCCTTCTCCATCAATTCTATTGATTTTTTCCCTGCTTACCACAAATCCCTTTTTATAAGTTGTGATTGTTATCACCCTGCCATCTTGCGCAAATTCCTTGGTCATGCCATCCTCCCGGCCATCAACAAAGTTGATCGTTTTAAAAATGGTGCTGTCGGGATAATAATAGGTTGTTGGCCCCTGTTTCAGGTCGTTTGTAAAATTCTCTGCAATGATCTCCTTTTCGCGGTAGGTAACCCTTAATCCGTTTTTCTGCCCCTTTTTGTAATTGATGATCAAAACAACGGTACCTGTATCGTTGTAAAATTTCCAGGTACTGTCCAGCAGGAAGCTCTCCCTGTTTCCTTCCGATTTTAAGCCCCCATTTTCCTGATACGTTTTCCAATACCCGTCAGGTTTACCGCTGCGCATAGGGCCCTCGCTGGAGATATTCCCGTTTTCGTAATAAAATATATTGTGCCCATCAGGATTGATCTCGTTTTGGGAAAACAAAACGCTTGTGATCATGAGAAACGACAAAAGAAGTACCGTTTTTTTCAACTTCATTTCAATGAATTTAAAAATGCATCAATTTAACGTTCAGGGCTTTGTTATATTTTACTATTTCTTCACAAGGCGCTCAACCCTCAATATATCGTTACCTTTAACTTTAATGAAGTAAATACCGCTTTCAAGGTAAGACAGGTCAAGCCTCTTTAATGATGAATTAACTACTGTTGATAATAATTTCGTGCCCCGGATGCTATAAACTGAAATATCTATTTCCCCACATGTTTTCACCTCAATAAAAACCTGGTTGGAAAATGGATTTGGATAAATTGAAACATCCCTGCTTAGCAGTTTCTGCATTCCAGAAATGACTATCTGAAAACACCCTGAAGTATCTACACAATCATTCTGGGTAACAATCACGGCATATGACCCCGACACTTCGGGTTGGAAAAAAAATGCATCTGCACCGGGGATTGGAAGCATGGTGTTGCAATCGAGCCATTGATAAACTTCATATCCTGGCAATGCAAATAGGGTGTCGTTACTTATTGTTACGGTAGTATCGATTGCTACCACCGATAAATTGTACCACCCAAGTGTATCGCAACCGGTTGCCTGTAGAAAGTTTCCCCCTTCGGTTTGCCACCCGCCACCAATGTATATGCTGTCGCCCTGGCATAAATAGATGGTATCATAGATCATAACAGGTGTTTCCTTAAAAAATACCTGGTCACCGGTGGAAGAGCTGAAATTTCCGAGAAAAACATCAGGCATCAGGTCGTTGTTGATATCCGCCACATCGAAACCATGTACATAATAGTCGCCTTCGTTTTCATAGCACAGCTCAAAATTTCCAGCCCCATCATTTTTCCATACCTGTAGGCCTTTTGAACCATAGCTTCCAATAAAAATATCCGGATAATAATCGTAATCCTGATCGCGTATTCTGATCGACTTTGCGTAATTGTTATTATTAATCTGATTTCCTGCAGTGAAGACAGCATTTCCATCATTAAGCCAAATTTGTGAGGGCACCTGCCAGTTGGAGACAATGGCATCCATATCCCCATCGTTATCCACATCCATAACACCAACACCCGTGCTGAAGGCTGATCCCAGATTCTGCCCACTGTTTGTAAAAATCCCATCGCCATTATTGATCCATACCTGGTTAGGTGATCCGTTGGTTATGGCCACATAGGCATCCAAATCCCTGTCGTCGTCAAAATCGCACAATACTGCCTGTGTACACCCGGAACCCGAAAGGCTTTGACCAGAATCGGTGAAATTCCCGGTACCATCATTGAGCCAAATCTTCGTACTCCCACTGGAGACCGCAGTAATGAACATATCGATGGCATCATCGCCATTTACATCACCAAAGGCAATTTCTTCTGCTCCTGTTCCTGATGCGATATTATCCTGACTCATGCTGAATGCCCCTGAACCATTGTTTTTCCATATTTCACAACCATTACTGAACGAGAACCCCGCGACGGCAATATCCAGATCTTCATCCCGGTCAACATCAATAAGGTAAATCCCGTACCACGACTTCCCTGATCCGTAGGCGCTGGAAAAGGTGAACGTTCCATTACCGTCGTTAAGATAAATTTCCATATCATCATATGCATCCACAACAGCGGCATCCATGTCCCCATCATTATCAATATCCCCTAAGGCAACCCCAAAAGTCTCACCTTCTATT
>JABMQA010000453.1 GCA_013203545.1 Bacteroidota bacterium | reverse complement strand
GGGTACATCAGCAAATTCAATAAAGGCAGCAAAGGGCGTTGGGCTTTCATTTAAGACCGAAAAAGATTTTTTGTTTAATGAAGGCAATGTAGGTATTGGTACAAATAATCCTATTGGCAAGCTACAGGTAAGCGGTGGCGATATTTTCATAGAAGATATCAATAGTGGAATAATAATGAAGTCACCTGATGGCCAATGTTGGAGAGGGAAATTGGATAACAGTGGTCAGCTGCATTTTGAGCAGATAGATTGTGATGATCTGCTGGTCGGTGTAGTTGATTCGTCACCCGGAAACTCACCGCTGATTAACATTTATCCTAATCCAACCGGGAACAGAGTAGTTGTTTTAATGGAAAAGACATTTGCCGGAACACACCTTGAAGTCACAAATCTAAATGGAACAAAGTTTTACGTTGAAAAGATAGAAAATTCCGAATTCACAATTGACCTGACCCGATACGCAAGTGGGATATACGTATTTAATATCATTGGATTGGATGGAAAGCTTATTGCCTCGAAAAAAATTATAAAAAATTAGCATAATGGATTTCCAAAATCATAAATCATGGAAAGAGATAACAAGATGAAAAGCAATGTTTTTTCCAAATGCTTGTCCCGTTTGGGATTAATGCGGTGTAGCGTAACTCATATTAAACCATTTATTAATTAAAAATTGATCAATTATGAAAAAAATTAAAATTTTAACAGGATTAACAATTATTGCCCTTATTGTTGGGGTGATTGTAATGAATTCTTGCAAGAAGCAGGAGTCAGAAATAGTACAAGTTGAATCTTCCATTACAAAAGCAGATAAAGTTTTTGTGAGCAAGCTGGTTAACTTCAAACAAAAAGTGGATTACATTAAAGAAAATCCACATTTTAAAAGCGGGGAAACTATGGAAATTGATTCTGTAATTTGGTATTTGGAAGCATTGTTTAATGCGGTGTATGCTTATCCTGACGAAGTTTACAGCAGGTCTGTTACCGACTTTACCACCTTGGAGGT
Organism: Bacteroidota bacterium; assembly: GCA_013203545.1. Classification (GTDB taxonomy): domain Bacteria; phylum Bacteroidota; class Bacteroidia; order Bacteroidales; family 4484-276; genus JABMQA01. Next base: position 2,347 of record JABMQA010000453.1, on the reverse strand, counting down.
AGGTCTTGACGCCAGTGGATTTGTTAGTCTTAACGAACTCTCAGTAAAATATGACGAACTTTACGCTGTGGTACGGGAATTCTATATTAACAGTGGTATCATAGACAAAGGGTTCGTTTTATTAGACCTGGAAATAAATGAAATTATTAGTGACCAGGCTATAATATCCGTGCGTTCGGTAACCGGAGAAAAAAACAGCAGTAGTGCAGGTTTTGAATTTTTTGGTGAAAACGACTGGTGGCTTTATGGTAATCTTTGGGGTGATTGCGATTATTTAAATACCGGCACAGATGCGGCTGAAAAGATTGAGGCAGCAATAAGGGAAACCAAGCCATATATCATTACCCCTCCGGGTTACTACTGGGTTTATTCCGATGTGGATACTGTTCATCGTATTGGAAACGAATACATGGATGAAAACGGTAAATATCTCATGTTTTACATGATGAAAGAGAATGGGAATTTTATGCACGATGACAAATGTCTGGAGCCTGATGAAATGAATTTCCACTACAATGGTGAATTCCAGGTTATTTACGAGATACTTGAGCCTGAATTGGGAAAAAGATTTATGGATTGTGATTTAATTGGAGTAATTGATACTGATTATAGTAGCAATCCAAGAATCAGGCATGATAACTGGTTAACTTTCGCAACTCCTCACTTGATGGATTCCGGAACATCCATTATTATAAAAGATTATTTAGATGAATAATAATACCCTTACATTTACTTCCCCTGAACAGAGTACAATCTGTTCGTGGGGGAGTGAACAGGTTTTGATGGATAGAGTGACAAAAATTATAAAAATGAAAAACTTTTTGACGATATTGTTAATACTTATTTCAAATGCATTGTTAAGCCAATATTCTTTTGAATATACCATTGCCAGCGATGAAGATGAGACTTTTTACAATGGTATCGAAGACAATAATAACAATATCATACTTACGGGAAGAATTGGAAATTTCGATAGTCAGGATTGGGATCCATACATATTAAAAATTTACCAGAATGGCGACACAATGAGCAAAAGAATAATGAGCGCCGATACAAGCGGTTGGTTTCAAACAGTTGAACTTCTAAATGATGGCAACTACCTGTTTCTTGGTCAGAGTGCCATCCAAAATGGGAGTGATTTCGATCATTTATGGGTTTGTAAAATGGATACAGCACTGAATATAGTTTTCCAAAAAGCCTATAAAATGACAACAGACTTTTATTTTAGTGCCAGTTATTCTATTTCATTTACCGATTCGGATCATAACATTGTCCTATCAGGTGGAGTCCGATATTATACCGTTTTCCCCAATTATCACTGGGATATGGCATTTGCAAAGCTAAATCAACAGGGTGACACCCTTTTAACTAAAATCCATCACAACGAGTTCGAGCAAAGGATATTCGATATAAGCCAAATACCCAACACCAAGGATTACCTTGCCATTGCTGGTAATTTTGGCTATTATAATTTTGGCCCGGTCAGATTCGATTCGGCATTTAATATCATCGAAATAAAGCATTTTTACAATAATATTTTAAATCTGGGAAACTGTAAATGGCTTTCGGATACCTCTTACCTGTTTGCTACAATTTATCATTACGATACAAAAGATGAAAACCAGATAAGTATTTACAAAATTGATACTGCACTGAACTATCAACAACAGTTGACCGTAGGTAAAATTGATACAGCCGACTATCCCGCATGGAGGCAAAGCATCGCCTATGCCAATGATACCACCATCTACATCGGCGGTATGGAAATGTATATCGGCTTTTGGGTGACCACACCAAATGTATTGGAATTATATGTAATCGACAGGGAGTTAAACCTATTGGGCTATAAGGAATTTGGAAGCGGAGATGCCAACTACCAGTTGTGGGGCATTATGCCAACATCCGATATGGGATGCCTGCTTTATGGTACAAGATATTCGGAGGAAAATGGAAACGAATTTGATATTCATATCATAAAAGTACTGAGGGAGGATATTGAAATTTCAATCAGCCCCATAACCGCCACCAACGAAATGCTACACCAGATGAATCGTAAACCATATCCAAATCCGGCATACCATACACTTAACATACCACTCAACGAATATTCAGGTTTAGAAGATAAAAGGTTACAAATCTTTAATATTAATGGCAAAAAAGTAACAGACAGATACCTGTGTGGGGACGGAAATGTGCTTCAGGTAAATACTACTTCCCTGACCCCTGGTATGTATTTATACACTATTCATTCAAATGGGGGAAAGTCTTCATCAGGCAAATTCATCAAAAACTAATTATTCAATTTAAAAACTTGTAAAATGAAAAAAAACGCACCTCTTATTATCTT
>JABMQA010000452.1 GCA_013203545.1 Bacteroidota bacterium | reverse complement strand
CCTTAGTCACATCTTCAAGCGTCATACTTGACGACAGCGGCACTTTAGGAATAAAGGCCATTGGGTTAACAACCAATTCCGACTCATTCATATCCGGCGTGTAATTAAACGCATCGGAATAGGTAACTGTTCCTCCTTCGGAGTAACTAATTGTAACACCTTCACCCTCTACTTTTTCCCCTTTAACAAGGATGCCTTTTAACTGTGTGGTGCCATTTTCGTAAACCAGCTCAGGCTGCAAATATACAGCGGCTTTGCGGTGGAAAAACTTAGGCGGAATATTTGCCGTAATACTTACTGAAACCACGCCTCCTTTTGTTTCCAATACCTCTGGGGTAACCTGGTAAGTTATGGAATCGTAATTTTTTGCCATCTTTTTCAGACTATTGCAGCTAACCATAAAAGCTGCGAGCAAAATCAGCACCGAAAGGTTTAAAATAGTAGCTCTTCTATTCATCGCTTTTTGTATTAATTAATTTAAATTATTTGATGCAAAGATAAAAACAAAAGTATTAAACTGAAATTTTGCCGGTGATTTGCATGATTTCGCCAACAATTTCTTATTGTATGACAATAGGATCAGAATAATAATGCAAATATAGGATTTTATTGAAAATTTCAAGATTTTTTAATTTTTAAGGGACTTATTTTAAGAAATATTTACAAATTTTTTAAATACTTCCCAAATTACAATACCTGCGCAAACAGAAATGTTTAATGAATGTTTTGTTCCCAGTTGGGGAATTTCAATACATTCATCAACCATATTGATGATATTATCGGCAACACCTTTTAATTCATGGCCGAAAATCAGGGCAATTTTTTCGGCGGGTTTTATGGCAACATTCTGTAACCGGACGCTTTTATCAACCTGCTCAATGGCAAAGGTTTTATACCCATTCGATTTTAATTTACCAATGGCAGCGCTTGTTTCAGCAAAATATTGCCACTTCACCGATTCGGTTGCGCCCAGTGCCGTTTTATGTATGTCGCGATGGGGCGGTGTTGCTGTTATGCCACATAAATAAATTTCCTCTACAAGAAAAGCATCTGCCGTTCTGAATACCGATCCAATGTTGTTCAAACTGCGCACATTGTCGAGCACAACAGTACAAGGTATTTTTTCCACCTCCCTGAATTCATCCAAACTCAGGCGGTTTAACTCACTGTTTTTTAGTTTTCGCATTATCAGGATTTTCTGAAAAACATGCAAAAGTATAATTATATGTGGGTATTGGTTTTTTGGAGGGAACATTTTTCTTTTTCCAAAATTATTCACATCCTGCATTATAAGTGAATTTAATAAATTAATTTTGCCTGAATCAGAATTTACATTGGCTGGAAAAGTAAATACAAAAACGAAAGAAACGCCTTTGATGAAGCAGTATGGCGCCATCAAGGCAAAATACCCCGATGCACTGCTTTTATTCAGGGTGGGCGATTTTTATGAAACCTTTGGCGAGGATGCCATAAAAACTTCGAAAATTCTTGGAATTGTTCTAACACGACGTGCAAATGGTGCTGCAGCGCATATGGAACTGGCCGGTTTCCCGCATCATTCGCTGGACACATATCTTCCAAAGCTGGTAAGGGCAGGTCATCGGGTGGCTATTTGCGATCAGCTTGAAGATCCGAAACTCACAAAAACAATTGTAAAAAGAGGCGTTACCGAACTCGTCACACCCGGTGTGTCATACAACGACAAGGTACTCGAAAACAATCAGAATAATTTCCTTGCAAGTGTTCACTTCCTGCCAAAAGATTCGGGAATTTCATTTCTGGACGTCTCAACAGGTGAATTTTATGTAACACAAGGGCCAAACGATTACATTGATAAACTGTTGCAAAGTTTTAACCCGAGTGAGGTTATTATCCAGCGGAATAAGAAAGCGCAGTTTGTGGAAAGGTTTGGTGGGAAGTTTTATACCAACACATTTGATGATTGGGTGTTTACAGAAGATTTTTCACTGGACGTACTGCTGAAGCATTTCAATACCAATTCGTTGAAAGGGTTTGGGGTGGATCAACTTACGAACGGGAATATTGCTGCCGGCGCCACGCTTCATTACCTGGCCGAAACGCATCATGATAAAATCGGCCACGTTTGTAAAATTTCGAGGATTGAGGAGGAGAAATTCGTTTGGCTGGATAAATTCACCACCAGAAATCTTGAGTTGTTAAACTCTCCCAATGAAAATGCCGCCACATTTCTTGACGTTCTCGATCATGCCGTATCACCGATGGGGTCGAGGATGATGAGGAAATGGATTTCGCTGCCACTGAAAATAAAAAAATTAATTGAGGACAGGCATCAAACTGTTGAATACCTGCTCAGCCATTCCGATCTGGCAGATTTGCTACGTGAAAGCATTAAATCCATGGGCGACCTCGAACGCTTGATTTCCAAAGTTGCCGTTGGAAGGGTCAATCCGCGGGAATTGATTCAAATCGCCCATTCATTAAAATCGGTTGAAACGATAAAAAACTCATGTGCAGCTACCAGTAGCATGCCGCTGAAAAAGCTGGCCGAGCAGCTGAACCCATGCCAGTTGATTGGGAATAAAATCGTGAACGAAGTAAATACGGAGCCGCCTGCTTTTGTCAACAAGGGGGGTGTGATCAAAATGGGAATTTCAGAAGAACTTGATGAATTAAGGCGACTGCTGTATTCAGGTAAGGACCATCTGGAGAAAATCAAAAAACGTGAGATAGAAAAAACAGGTATTCCTTCACTTAAAATAGGATTTAACAATGTGTTCGGATATTATCTGGAGGTTACCAAGGCGCATAAAGACAAGGCACCTGAAGAATGGGAACGGCGCCAAACACTTGTTAATGCCGAACGCTATATTACCGAGGAACTGAAGGAATATGAGGGTAAAATCCTGGGTGCCGAAGAACGCATCCTAAAAATTGAAACAAATCTTTTTAATGAACTGGTATTGAGTGTGGCTGAATTTATTGAACCCATTCAGATTGATGCCACAGTGATCGCACGGCTCGATTGTCTTCTTGCATTTGCCCAAATTGCTGAGGCCAACAATTATGTTAAACCTGAAATCAACGATTCGTACATTCTGGATATTAAAAAGGGCAGGCACCCCGTAATAGAAAGCCAGATGCCCCCGGGTGAAAAATACATTCCCAACGATGTTTTTCTGGACACAAAGAAGCAGCAGATAGTCATTATTACAGGGCCGAATATGTCGGGTAAGTCAGCGCTTCTGAGGCAAACAGCACTCATCGTGCTGATGGCCCAGATTGGAAGTTATGTGCCTGCCGAATCTGCCAGCATCGGACTGGTAGATAAAATTTTCACACGCGTTGGTGCATCCGATAATATTTCTTCCGGCGAGTCCACCTTTATGGTTGAGATGAACGAAACGGCCAGCATTCTGAACAATATTTCCAACCGGAGCCTGATACTCCTGGATGAAATTGGTCGCGGTACCAGTACCTACGATGGCATTTCAATTGCGTGGTCGATCACAGAATTCCTGCACAACCACCCCTTGTACCGGCCTAAGGTACTGTTTGCAACGCACTACCATGAACTGAATGAAATGGCTTCATCACATAAGCGGATTAAAAATTATCATGTCTCGGTGAAGGAAATTGGCAACAAGGTGATTTTCCTCAGAAAGATCGTTCCCGGCGGTACTGAACACAGTTTTGGAATTCATGTGGCGAAAATGGCCGGTATGCCGGGAGACGTTATTGACAGGGCTTATGGTTTATTGAAAGTACTTGAACGTTCCCATAGCCATGATGAGATGAACAAACAACTGAAAAGTGGCAAAAAAAAGGACGAATACCAGTTGAGTTTCATCCAGCTCGACGATCCGCTTCTGCTTCAAATCAAAGATGATATCGTAAATACAAATATCGATACGCTCACACCTGTTGAGGCGCTGATGAAGCTTAACCAAATCAAAAACCTGCTTCGGAAGAAATAGTTTTCCAGGATACTTCTCAGTTCAAACATCGGATAATAAATTTGGAATGAAAAATCAACATTCCATTTAAAGATTTCGTAATTTTGACTAATGGGAATTTCAAAAATTATTTTCTTATCAGCGTACATAAATCAATCTTGAATAGCAGGTAATTATGCGAAAATTTGAATACAACCAGCCAGCCATCAGTACCGCCGTTTACTATTTCATTTTTGGGTTTCTCTGGATATTGTTATCCGACAGAATCCT
>JABMQA010000451.1 GCA_013203545.1 Bacteroidota bacterium | reverse complement strand
ATGCGGTTTACCAGGAGCGAAAGCATATCAAGGTCGATGTCGGGTTTGCGGGCATTCACGGCAATATCCCGTGCCAGCATATATGCAATGGCCAGATTTTGATAATCTCCTTTTTGGGAATCGATAATGGCGATAAAACCCACTGCAGGGATATACCCGACCGTTTCCGTAAATTTCAATATCGAACCATCCACCAGCGATTTGTCAAATACAATCAAACTCACTTTTGAATCTCTATTGGCATCCGCCTCTATGAGCTGGCTCCAGGCTGTGTCGGTTTTGCGTATGAGCACATTCCTCGAGCCTATGTCGCCAAGTTTTACGCTTTTATCAAACTTGCACTCGATGGCAATTTTTAAGTCCTCTTTGCCTTCGACTTCACAAATAATGTCGCCGGTTTTATTTTTGGCAATAAGCCCTGCAGCATTTCCGCTGAGCTTTGCCTGATCCTTTAGTTTCTTTTCGGCAAAATACCCGTTCAGAAATTCGGCAATATCCTCCTCTGCAAGCACACCTTTGAGGGTTGATTTGAAAAAGAGTTCCTTCTTCATGTCGAAGATCATCTTCAGGCTTTCTAATTGAGTGCCCAACTCATTGCCGGTTTTGGAAAGAAACGATGAAAGCCGGTCTTCCATCAGTGCCAGCACGCCGATGTACAGAGCACGGAATAGTTTTTCATCCCGTTCTTCTTTGGGGAGCTTTTCGAAATAGTTGAAAACGATATCATTCTCGATCTCGAATTTGTTGATCTCCACGCGGTGGAGTTGTTGGTTTAGTTTTATGGTGGGCATTGTTGATTACTTTGGTTATGCTTGTTATTTGAATTTTTTCTTTTCAACGATTTGAAAGTATTTACGACATTTTAAAATGAATTACCCAAATCAATTTTGATCAAACTATGATAAAAAAAGTCATCATTCAATTATCTTTTTTAATATCATCTAATTTAACGAATTTAACGAATTAAAATTCGTTTAATTAGCGTAATTCGATGACTTAATTTTTGACAATCAGAGACGGACCAGCCACTTATGCTCAAGGCTTTCCAGGCCAAAGTTCACCAAAAGCCCCAATTTGAAATCTGGTGACCTAAACATCGATAACATGTTATCATTAATGACTTTTTAAGAGCCTAGAAGAATTCCCTGATCATCTTTTCGAGATCTGTAAATTTAAATGGTTTTGTAAGATATCCGTTCATTCCCACATTGATGCACCGCTCCTTGTCCTCTTTTGTGGCATTGGCTGTTAGCGCAATAATGCTGGCCTTTTCCCGGTCGGGTTCGGATTTTTCAAGTTCCCTGATTTTACGAGTTGCTTCATAACCATCCATTACAGGCATTTGAATATCCATGATGATCAATTCGTAGTATTTTTCTATAACCTTTTCTACTGCTTCTTTTCCGTTGGAGGCAAGCTCATAATTGAAGCCGTTTTTCTTCAAAGTTGCCTCAACAACTTTCTGGTTAAGCAGGTTATCCTCAACAACAAGTATTGTTGAGGGCCTTATTTCGGATTGAATCTCGGATTGATCGCATTCAAAATCAAGTGTAAACCAAAAATTTGACCCTTTCTTTTCTTCACTTTCAAATCCAATTTTTCCACCCATAAGCTCACACAGGCTTTTCGAAATAGCCAGCCCAAGTCCGCTACCTCCATATTCCCGTGTTATTGATGGATCTCCCTGCTCGAAAAAGCTAAATAAATTTCTTCTGATTTCATCGGGCATACCAATACCTGTATCTGCTACCATGAAGCTGACCCGAACTTTGTTATCAACGAATTTTTCTTTTTTCGCTGTTAACTCAACGGTTCCGTTTTCGGTAAATTTAAGCGCGTTATTCAATAGGTTTATCAGAATTTGACCAAGCCTTAAAGGATCGCCATTAATCTGTTTTGGGACATCGGACCCAATTGTAAGCGTTAACGCATTCCCCTTCCCTTGAGCTTTAGTTTCAAATAAACGGACAATTTTATTGAGTTCCTGGTGAAGGTCGATATGGATTGATTCAATTTTAAGTTGATTGGCCTCAATCTTAGAAAAATCCAAAATATCGTTTAAAATATCCAGGAGCTTCCGGGCAGAATACTTTATCACCTCCAAATCTTCAAGCTGATCATCATCGAGTTTGGTTTCCATAAGCACATCAATCATCCCCAGAATTGAGTTCATGGGTGTCCGTATTTCGTGACTCATGTTTGCTAAAAACCTTGACTTATATTGGGTGGCTTCTTCAGCATTTTTTTTAGCTTCGATAAGTTCATCACGGGTTTGCACTTCGGTGGTAATATCGCGCATAACCAATTGGTAACCTGTTAGGTTGTAGTTGGTATCGAACAGCGCCCTGAAAATCGTTGATACCCATAGTTGTCGCGTGGTGTTAACTTCGAGCGTATGATGGATTTTGATAATCGAGTTCGTAGGGGTTAATATATCTAATGCCCGTTGAATTTTATCCCGATCACCGGATGCAAACCAGTTAAAAATGTTTTGTTCCTTTAGATTTTCAAATGTTTTGGTAAAAGCAATAAGAAATGCCCTGTTGGCAAAAGTAATCTGGTACGTCTTATCAATCCGGCAAATCAGATCGGTTTGATCCTGAACAATGCTTTGAAACTCCTGCTTCGACCGGATAAGGTCGTTCCTCATCATATCGAGATCAAGAAAAACCTTGACTTTACTAATCAGGATCTCCCTGTTGAAAGGCTTGGTAATGTAATCAACGGCACCGGTTTGATATCCTTTGTAAACGCTGTTTTGATCATAATAAACTGCTGTGAGAAAGATGATAGGGGTGTGTTTGTTGCGCCTTCCCTGCCTGATTTTCTCGGCCGTTCTATAACCATTCATATCAGGCATTTGAACATCAAGGATAACCAAAGCAAAATCATGCTGCTTAACCATTAGCAAAGCCTCCTTTCCACTTTGTACAGAAATGAGTTTGGCACCAACATTCCTCAAGTTACCCACAAGCGTCATGAGGTTTTCCTCGATATCATCCACCAGTAATATCTTGGGAGTGTATTCCTGATCCATTAGTCAAATTGTTTTGTTAGCATCAAATCGCAACATTAAACTGAATAAACAAAAATAATGCATTTATCTAAAGTCTGATCCCCCTCCATCGAAATTGGATGGTTAAAAATCAATATTATTTTTAAAAATCACCCAAAGATAACAATTATCCATTGTTGTTTATTTATGCGTTAAAAGCATTGTTTTCTTGGATAAAAAAAGGATTTACAAAAAATCCCCACTAATTCACTAATCAATAGCGTGTTAAAAAAATTAGTTACCGGGCTAAAATGTAAAACATCAATTCGAACTAAAATGATCAAAGTTTCCAATAAAAATTGGATGTGGAAAAAATATAAAATGAAATTTGGCCAATTGGTGAATTATTAGGAGTTTTGCAACTAGAAAAAGGCAGGACTTAGTCTCAATTTGGAATTTATTTCCAGTTTTTGGAATGTTTTTTAATTTTGAAACGAATTAAATTCTTCATAAATATTTTTGATTTAATGTTTGGCCCCATAGTTCAAGGGATAGAATGGAAGTTTCCTAAACTT
>JABMQA010000450.1 GCA_013203545.1 Bacteroidota bacterium | reverse complement strand
TTTACACTTTTATCAATACCGATAATAAAAGGGCTTTAGCAAACCCAGGCAATCCTAGCAATAAAGCAACGGCAGGGATTGCGCTGAAAGAAAAAATTTTAGGAAGCAGGTCAAACACCGTTTCAGGCGAAATGCCAACACAGGCAAAGGTCAATTACTTTAAAGGGGCTGATCCCCTGAAATGGCAAAGGGAAATCCCAACCTTCGACCGTATTAACCTCGGTGAAATATACGAGGGAATTGATTTGAAAATAAAAGCTTTTGGAAAAAATGTTGAAAAACTCTTTTTCGTTCAGCCGGGTGCCGATCCCGGTTTAATCCAGCTAAGCCTTTCGGGTGCAAATGCCCTTGAGATAACTGACAGTGGTGAACTGGCGGTTGAAACCGGACCTGGAACCATTGTTTTTACCAGGCCTGTAGCATATCAGGAAATTGAAGGTGAAAAAACTTTTGTTGATGTCGCGTATTGGATTAATAACAATACATACGGATTTTCGGTTGGTGATTACGACCCATCCAACGAACTGGTAATTGATCCGCTAATTGCTTCTACTTTTCTCGGAGGCCATGCTATGGATGGTTTTTTATACGCTTATGCTACTGTAGATGATGAAGGATATGTGTATATTACCGGTGTAACTAAAGCTGCAAATTTCCCTGTTACTCCCGGTGCTTATGATCCAGGCTATAATTTTGGTGATGATGTTTTTATCACAAAATTCACCAGCGATTTGACCAAAATTGAGTCATCAACTTATTTTGGCGGGATTGAAGATGACTGCGCCACCTCATTGATTTTTGATAATAACGGGAATGTATTTATTGCCGGTTATACCGGATCAAGAGACTTGCCCATTACCGGCCAACCCTATGATTCAACCTACAATGGCGACCCAAACGGACTTGGATATGACTGGGATGTATTTGTTGCGAAATTCGACCATGATATGCAAAACCTCCTGGTATCAACATATTTGGGTGGCTACGACCAGGATGGTGGATATCATACCATGTTAAATATGGATCCTGCCACTGGAAATATTATTGTTGGTGGTGCGACCTATTCATCAGACTTCCCGACAACCCCGGGTGCCTTTTGTAACACGATAAATTTTGTGAATGATATATTTGTCTCAATATTCGACGATCAACTACACCACTTACTTGCATCGACACTGATAGGTAGTAACGGGTGGGATGAATGCCTGTCAGTTCAACTCGATTCGGATGGGAATATATGCTTTTGCGGTGAAGCAGGAGGTTCTGGTTTTCCTACAACTCCCGGGGCTTACCAGGAAAACTTTGTATGGTATGGCGATGCCTTTGTGGCCAAATTTAATATCAGCCTTGATACACTTGTTGCATCAACATATATAGGAGGTGGAGATACGGAAGGGGCGCTGGACCTTGCCCTCAGTCAAAATGGAGATGTTATTATTGCAGGGTTCACTGAATCTGCAGATTATCCGGTTACCCCGGGTGCTTATGATGAATCTTTTAATGGTGATCACGATATTTTTATTTCAAAATTTAGTGGTGATCTTACCAAGCTTAATGCCTCTACCTATCTTGGCGGAAACGACATCGAATCCTTTTGGGGTACCCTGGGTATGGTTATGGATGAGGAAGAAAATATTTTCGTAAGCAGCGGAACATTTTCTGAAGATTTTCCGGTCACCCCTAATGCTTACAACACCTTTCCTATGGGTGATGAAGATGTTTTTGTTTCAAAATTCGATCCGGACCTGGTACAACTTACTGCTTCTACTTTGATTGGTGGAAAAGACGACGAATTTGGCATCGATATTATGATGCTCAACAACAATGTTCTTGTTGTCGGGCAAACCTGGTCAGAGAAATTTCCGGTTACAACAACGGCTTTTGACACCAGCTATAATTACACGGGCGATTTGTTCCTTTCAATTTTTGATGGGGAATTGTCTTCCCCGATAACCGGTGTTTCTGAAAACACAAACAGAAATATACCTGACGGCCTTACTTTGCATCCAAATTATCCAAATCCTTTCTTGTATCACACCAATATTACATTCATCCTCTCGGAATCCTGTTTAGTAGAATTAGCTATTTATGATGTTACGGGTAATAGGGTAAAATCATTAATAAACAATAAAGTAATTTCCGGACGTCATACCGTAAGCTGGGATAGAACCAATAACCAGGGAGAGTCGGTTGCGCCTGGAATTTATGTATATAAAATTAAGGCAGGAAATTTTATTGACAGCAAGCATTGTGTTGTATTGAGAAATTGATAATTCAACGACCCCAATACTTTTTATAAATCCGAATGTTACCCGGATCAAATATCTCACCTGCCGCGCAAATGCCGATAGTCATTAAACGTTTTCATGTCCTCTTTCCCGATGTGAGATATTTGATGTAAATGAAATATTTTGGAAATTATATACATTTGCGCTCTTAAGAGTTACAGATGAAAAAAAATATTGCAATCATAAGCGGTGGCTACTCCGGTGAATACGAAATTTCCTTCCGAAGCGGGATGGTGGTTTATGAATCACTTGATGCTGAGAAATACAACAGCTACCTTATTCAGGTGAAAGAGGATGAATGGTTTTATGAAAACGGGGACCGGAGTATTGAGGTTGATAAAACCGATTGCAGTCTGTTGATCGATGGTAAAAAGGTAAGATTCGATGTTGTTTTCTGTGCCATTCACGGTACGCCAGGGGAAGACGGCAAAATGCCGGCTTATTTCGAAATGCTGAAAATCCCTTTTACCTCTTCGGGATCCATCGCCTCGGCCCTGACCTTTGACAAAAACCTGTGCAACCGTGTTGTGGCTACTTATGATGTGAATGTTGCCTCGTCGGTTCATTATTTCAGGCACGATAAGGTTTCCACTTCTGAAATAGCAGAAAAGTTATCCTTTCCGGTATTTGTAAAACCCAACTGCGGTGGTTCCAGTGTGGGAATGAGCAAGGTAATGCAGGTGGAAGATCTCCGCGCTGCCATCGAAAAGGCATTTGCCGAAGACGATGAAATCCTGATCGAGGAATTTGTAAAGGGCAGGGAACTAACCTGTGGTGTGTTGAGTAGTAAGGGTAAACTATACGTCTTTCCCATTTGCGAGATCGTTAGCAAGAAAGAGTTTTTCGACTTCGAAGCCAAGTACGACCCCGCACTTGCCGAAGAAATCGTTCCGGCAGATATACCGGTTAATCTGGAAACGGAAATTAAAAACAGCTCTGCCTTCCTGTTTAATAAACTCAACTGCAAAGGTGTTGTACGCTTCGATTATATTTATTCGGAAAGTGACCGGGAATTGTATTTTCTAGAGGTGAATACGGTTCCCGGACTGACAAGAGAGAGCATCGTTCCCAAGATGGCCCGGGAGATGGATATCTCATTGTCACAGCTATTTTCGATGATGATTGAGGATGCGGTTTGGCGGCATAAACAGTGATAATTCATCGGTAGATTTGAAAGCGTTCACTTGTAGTGAATGTATTTTAACCCAATTTGGCACCATTTGGCACCTTCTGCTCGGGCATGGCAATCACCACCGTTTTATCCTCCTTATAAAATCCGGTGAGTAAGAATTCAGACCTGACAGGCCCGATCTGTCTTGCAGGAAAGTTCACCACACCAATGATTTGTTTTCCGAGTAATTGATCTTTGGTGTAGTTTTCGGTGATCTGGGCGCTTGTTTTTTTTATACCAATCTCATCACCAAAATTAACCGTAATCTTATAGGCCGGTTTTCTGGCTTCCGGAAAATCTTCCACCCCGATGACCTCACCGATTCTAAGTTCAACTTTTTCAAAATCCCGCCAGTTTATTGATTCCATTTCCATGCTTGTATGTTTTTTTGGTAAATATAAATATTATTCATATATTGCGATGTTTTATGACATGTATCTAATTACATGATTTTGATCTAATTTTGCGAATAAGAGTGAGTAACTGTTGTTAAAAAACTTTTTGTCATCATCAAATGTACCGGAAAAAATGAACGTATTATTTCTGTTCTCAGCCACGATTAGAAAAGACCTGCTGGCAACACAATTACAACAATGATGATAAGACTTTCACCTTAATGATGTAAAAAATCTGGAATAGGTTTAAGGAGGTTTTCATGAAAAGCATAGCAAAACTTATTTTTCTTCTGATGTTTTCATTAAATCTGGTAGCCCAGGATTATGGGCTTGATTATAGCGGAAGCAACCAGTATGTGAACTGCGGCTTAGTTGTAGTTACCGGCGCCAATCCCCGCACCATCGAAGCCTGGGTGTATACGCGGACATTTGATACAGGAGGCGTATGGCAGTTTGGTGACCCTGGTTCGGATTTGGGTGAATTTACTTTACGAACTCATGGTTCAATCGACGATAGATGGGTAGCGCAGTTGTGGACAGAAGATTTTGATATTAATGTCGCTGGCAGTAAAAATGCATGGACTCACTTTGCATTGGTTTACGATGGAACAAATGTAAAGGTTTATGCAAATGGTGATCTAAAGGCTAATCAGGAAAGAAGTTTAAATACGATTTCCAATACTTTTTACATTGGGAAATGGGGGGGTAATTACTTCGATGGTCAAATAGATGAATTGCATGTATGGAATACAGCACGAACACAGGAGGAGATCCAGTCAACGATGAATGTGGAACTCACCGGTTCCGAATCCGGTCTATTGGCTTATTATCCAATGAATGAAGGTAGTGGTACAGCGATTAATGACAATAGTACAAATTCATATACCGGGACATTGTTCGGAAGTCCAACCTGGGTTGATGGAGTTTTTCAACCTACCGGCTCCGGTAC
>JABMQA010000449.1 GCA_013203545.1 Bacteroidota bacterium | reverse complement strand
GTTACCTTTGAAAGGCTTAATATTAATGTGCCTGAGCAGAGGGCGGAGTTGAGTACGGAGGGATTGTTAACCCAGAGAGCTATTTCAAATGGCACACCTTCCATTGAAGTTGGCGAATTAACATCAAACACAAAGAGTTATATGGAAATAGCAAAGGGGTACAGAGGCTTAAATGAAGCAAATAATAGTGATGATATATATAGATTGTTTCAGGAACCTATTGGTTTGAATTGTTCCGACGCATGGTGTTCAGGTTATGCAAACAGGGTTTTTAGCGATGTTGGAGTTGATGGTACGGGATCCGGGATGGCAAGAAGCTGGTTAAATTGGGGGACAAGTGGCATGGATCCTTGTAAAGTACTTGACCCACAGTATGGAATGGTAGCGGTTTTTTCCCGGGGCACAAATCCTCTACACGGACACGTTGGATTTGTAGTTGGTAGAGAAGGAAATAACCTACTATTACTTGGGGGTAATCAAAGTTATTCTGTTCGAGTTAGTCCTTATCCTATTTCCAGATTATTGGGTTTACGATGGTATTAATTAAATATTAATAAAACATGAACTATTTAAAACATTTTGGTTTGATACCTTTTATATTTTTGATGATTGGTTCATTTCAGCATAGTAATTCAAATAACATTGATATTACAACACTCCGCAATTACCAAAAAGGTATTTTTTTTGATACAATAAAATCATCAACACAAAGTAATTCCGATTTATTTAATATGTTTTGGGAGGAATTTAGATATGCCATTCTAAATGATGATACAGTATTTATTATGGAGCATACAATATTCCCATTATCAATAACAGGGCCGATGGATGGTGATTCCATAGTAAAAATAAATAGGGATCAATTTGAAACTATTTTCGATGCATTCTTGCAACAAATTTCCGGTTTGAATTTCCAAAACTATTCTGAAACCGAACTGGAATACATTTTAAGGACACCAAGTGTTACAGTAAATCATCTAAATATTTTTAGTAAGAATTGCCCGAACGAAAAAGTTATGGTGGGAGCCATGATATTTGAATATCAAATTAATATATGGCGTCTGGTGTTGTTGAGTTTTCAATACCCTACTTTTGAAAAAGCAGGAATTTTTTATCCTGATGCTTATTAAAGTTCTTTTACCAGAATAAT
This sequence comes from Bacteroidota bacterium, assembly GCA_013203545.1. GTDB lineage: Bacteria > Bacteroidota > Bacteroidia > Bacteroidales > 4484-276 > JABMQA01. The sequence continues at coordinate 2,582 of JABMQA010000449.1, read as the reverse complement.
AACGTCAGGTACCGGCAACAGCCTGGTGGCCGGCAATAAATTTGGCGATTCATTCCGGAAAGGACTGGACGCGGCCTGGAAACAGGGTATAGTTGGAGGCGCCATTGGCGGGATAAGCGCTGGTATTAGCGGAGCGGCCAATGGTAGAAACTTTTGGACAGGCGATGCAAAAGGAAGTATGTATGTTTCAGCAGAGCGGTTGAGTATTAATGTGCCGGAGCAGCGGGCGCAGTTGAGTGCGGATGGAATGAATACAGAAATAAATCCGTTTTATTCTAACTCAGAGATGTATTTCGATGGAGAATCTCTTCTTTTGCTCGATAATTATTCCAACAACACGCAATCTCTAAGGAACTCTTGGAATGCAGTATCAGGCCCTTATGGGAACGGTCAACTTCCACACGGTGAATGGAGAGCCTATAGCATTACCAGATTGGATCCATTAAATCAACCAAATTTTTCTAGTTATTCTCGTGATGGATTCGATTTTTGGATGGGTTTAGATCCTCAATTCACAACAACAAGAAATGGCATTGGAGTACATCCAGATGGTGAGGCGCTTGGAAGTTGGTGGCTTAACAATGGATCAAGTGGTTGTATTGTTCTACAAGAAGGATCTACTTCCCTAGAGGGGTTTTATAATTCAATGAGAAAATATTTATCAAGAAATCCATATATTTCATTGTACTACTAAAAAAACTTATAATGATAAATCTAAAAACATCAATTTTTCTTTTAATATTACTTTCTTGTAACAATTTTACTTCAGATAAGATAACATCTAATAAGAATGAATTGAATGAAAAATTCTTGGTGCAAAATGAAAGTGATTGTTTAGTTGATACAAATGTTAATTCATATGCCCTGGAAAAAGACTTAACTCAATTGATAGGTGACATAGATAATGGGAACTCTGATCCAAATTTTAATTATATTTTGTACAATAATGATTTAACAGAAAAATTGATATTCTTTTTTTACCCTGGCCGGATAAAAAATCATTGTTCTTATTTTGTAGTTGAAGGTATTAATATTAGCGACTCTACAGTCAAAATAGTTGATTGTGAACATTTCATATCAGGTAATGGGATAAAGCTTGGTAGTGATATTGAGGAGGTTAAATCAAAACTAAATATGAATTTTGTTAAAACTTCACTTAATAATGATACTATTGTTTTTGATTACCTGGTTAAACTAAATAATGAAGATTGTATTAATGTATCAAGTAAATACAATTTTCCTTATTATTCAGCAAAGTATGTTTTCATTAGAAATATTATAGTTGAATTTAGATTTGGATTTGTTTATCCATAATAATAGAATTGACAGATTCACTGTTGACCACTATATCTACATTTTTTTCAGGTCAAGGCTGAAAAACAACTACAGTTGGCGATCGTTTGCAACGAGCTCCGTATATCCGGTTTGTAATTCCATAATTTATCGACTACAGTTCACCTGCTCAATGCCTTGGAGTGGTTGCGTTGTCCCGGTAATACTGTATCGTCCATTATTAACCATCTTTAGCCATATTTAATGTCAGATAATTGATCGTTATTGTCATGCTTTTGTAGCGCTAAAACCAATAATTTCATACCTTAGCCACCTGAATACTTAAAACCACCAGTTTATCAAGCCAAGTCAAACATATGATTTTATGGCTAATAGCCAAGGCCAGGAAGCATACTGCCTTAATTTCGATCAGTGTTCAGTGACAACCATATTAGGCGAGGCTACAATGCCAAACATGATTGTGGAACTAATCCTGCCTGAGGCACGAAAGCGGAAGGGCCGTCGCCGTGATCCCGAAACAGGGGAAGTAAATGATAATATTTATAGTATGTTCGATCGTGGGTTTACAGGCCACCAACACCTTGATGCTTTTATTTTAATAAATATGTTGAGCGAAGCGAAATCACGCAGCGAAGCGTTTGCGGGAAACGGCCGTGTTTTCGATCCTGTGCTTGCCCGCTTCCTCTCACCCGACCCTTTTGTACAGTCCCCCGAATACGGGCAGAACTTCAACAGGTACAGCTATGCATTTAACAATCCGTTAAAATACACAGATCCCAACGGAGAATTTATACATTTTATTATTGGCGCTGCTATTGGAGGGGCAATAAACTGGCTGGCCAACGGCGCGCAGTTTAATGCGCAAGGATTGGGATACTTTGGTGTGGGTGCTCTGGCGGGGGCTATGGCTGCCGGAGTAGGAATGGGTATAAATTCAGTCTTAGCCGGGGGTTCATTTGGGGCCGGATTTATGGGGACTGCTGCTGCGCAAACAATGACTGCAAGTTTTTCATCGGGTTTTGTAATAGGAGGATTTGCAGGTAGTACAAATGGTGTAATAGCCGGTACGGGTAATAGTCTGCTAAATGGAGATAATCTGATACGATCTTTAGGTAACGGAATTAAGCAAATGGTAATTCAGGGATTCTCAGGGGCGGTAATAGGGGGCTTGGCGGGTGGTGTCACTGCCGAAATGAAGGGAAATAAGTTTTGGTCTGGTGAAGCAAGAGGAAGTTTGATTGTTAATTCAGAAAGGTTAAATATTAATAATCCCGAACAGAGGGCTCAAT
>JABMQA010000448.1 GCA_013203545.1 Bacteroidota bacterium | reverse complement strand
GATAGCTATCGGGAGGAGAACCTGACAGAGTTTTGCGAGACGGAAATTGAAGTTTTAAGTAATATTATATGGTCAGATGAACAGAAACGCAATCATACATTCAACCGGAGCATATGTTCCTGAAAGGGTTATTTCCAATAAATATTTTAATAAACTGTTGGGTGAAGATGTGGATGCATGGCTTAAAGAGAATGTTGAAATCTATGAACGGCGCTGGTGTACCGATGAACAAAGCACTGCCGACCTAGTGATAGAGGCAGCAAAAAATGCTATGAAAGCTGGTGATATCAAGCCCGAAGATATCGACCTGTTGATCATTTCAACCGATACACCAGAGTATATATCCCCATCAACAGCTTCAAAAGTTACGTTTAAAATGGGTATGGTCAACGCCGGTTCTTTCGACATCAACACCGCGTGTGCCGGATTTGTAACCGCACTAGACATGGCTGCAAAATATATCCGGTCCGATGAACAGTACCGCACAGTGATGGTTGTAGGCGCCTATGCCATGAGTAAATACCTGAATCCTCAAAACAAAAACACCATTACACTTTTTGCTGATGGCGCAGGTGCATTCATCTTAAAGGCTGAAGAAAATACGGATAGGGGTTTCCTGGCCAGTGAACTGATCACCAAAGGGGAGTATTACGATTATATGGGAATCTATGCCGGTGGAACAAATAAACCCATTACGGATGAGGTTTTGGCCAACAGCGAAAATTTGTTACAATTTGTAAAAAAATTCCCAAAAACTTTAAATCCACAGATGTGGAGTATGATGAGCACAAATTTGTGCAACCGTTTGCAAATAGAACCAAATGTGGTGGATCATTTCTTTTTAACACAAATCAACATCAACAGCATCCGGGAAACGATGGACATTCTGGGGCAACCCCACAAGAAGGCCCAAACGAGCATGCATTACTATGGATATACAGGCTCAGCATGTATCCCGTTGGCTTTTCAGGACAGGCTGGATGCCGGAAAAATACAACGTGGTGACCTGATTTTCTTCATCGGATCAGGTGGAGGACTGGCATTTGCCAGCACTGCGTTCAGGTATTAGGATGATTTCATTAAAAATTTGGAAAGCATTGGAAGTGAATATCTAATTCAATTTAAAACAACATTTTGGCAACACAGGAACAAGTAACCGGAACATGGATTTTGATCAGCATCTATATGGCCCTGATCCTTTATTTCGTTATTCGTGGTGCACTTAAAACGAAAAGTATCTCCGATTACGCCATCGGAAGTTTAAGGTTTTCCCCGACTACTGTTGGCCTGTCGCTTGCCGCAGCTATGACAAGCGCAGCCACCTTCGTGATCAATCCTGGATTTATCGCAAACTTTGGTGTCGGGGCATTTATCTCTTATGGTATCGTTTTTCCGGCGGCAGCCATACTATCACTAATCGTTTTAACGAAAAATTTCAGAAAATACGGCGAAACCGTTAAGGCGCTTACCCTGGCGCAATGGATTGGTAAACGATACAACAGTGGGGCCTACGCGCTGTTTATGGCATTCCTGTCGTTATTGCTGATTACTTTTATTGTGCTCATCATTGTGGCAATCACAAAAGTTTTGTCGAAATCACTAAATATTTCGGAAATGTACATCCTTTCCGGAATAGTAATATTTGTGTTCGGCTACATGATGTTTGGCGGAGCCAATTCAATGGTTTACACCAACACCATCCAGGCATTGATCATGTTCCTGGTAGCATTTATTTTACTCGGATCCGGATATGAGCATTTCAGCAACGGAATCACAGGGTTTCTCGACAAATTATCTAGGATCGACCCGCAATTAGCCAGGACTACCTATCCGTCCAGCCCATTGTTCAGGGATTTATATGAGATTGTGTTCGCCCAGTTCATTGTTGGAATTGCAGTGGTTGTACAACCACATATCATCACAAAATCACTCTTGCTGAAAAAAGATAGTGAGGTTAACCGATTTTTGGTTGTTGCAACAGTTGTTGAGATCATCTTCTTCCTGGTAGTTATTACAGGTTTCTATGCCCGCATCGAATTCCCTGATTTGATAATTGGCGGGGCTTCCATCAAAAACGATGGCATTATTCCGGCCTATGTTATTGCTGTGTTTTCAAACGGCAAACTGGCAGTAATTGTAGGCCTGATCGTGGTTCTGGGTTTGATATCTGCAGGCATGTCAACTCTGGAAGGCTTGATACAGGCAGTATCAACAACCATAACCTCAGACATTGTTAAACCAATTTTTGGTAGGAAAATCAAAGCTGAAAAAACCTATATCACGATCAATAAATTTTCTATCGGAGTGCTGGCAGTAATTGCATTTTTCATGTCGTGGGATCAATTGGTTAATCCCAGGTTAAGTGTTGCACTTCTGGCACAAAATGGCGTATATGCTTATTTTTCGGCTGCTTTTGTACCGGTGCTTTTTGGTATATTTTTTAAGAACGTTAAAATCAAAGCGCCTTTCATAGCTTCCGTGACAGCGATAATTATTCATTTTGGCATTTATTATTTTTTACCCTATCTGGTGGAAGGGTTTGGCTGGAATTTTGGCTGGTTTACCAAATATTTAACAGGCACCATAAGAAATCCTGCCATCGCATCATCAACAGCCATAATAATTTCCAGTTTCGTAGGTTTAGGTATTCATTGGTACGAAAAACAAAAAATGAAAAAATGATTTCATCTGACTGGTTTCAGAAATGGGCAATTTATAACCCGTCTAAAGTCGCGTTCAGGGAATTTGAAACTGAGCGTGAGTTTACCTTTTCCCAATTCAACAGGATGGGCAATAACCTTGCATCAATACTTAAGCAGAATCACCACTTCACCAAAGGGGACCGCATTGCAATAATTTCCGAATACAATATCGAATACATAGTTCTCTTCTCAGTGGCTCAGAAACTGGGTATCGTACTCGTCCCGTTAAATTACCGGCTCACAACACCTGAACTTGATTTCGTTATCAACAATGCTGAGGTTAAAGGTATTGTGTACGACGAAAAGTTCCTATCCAAGCTAAATATGCTGGATTGTTTCAAAAGCATAAACCATAAATTTTCAATGGATCAGCTTAAGGGGATCAACAACAATTGTATTGAACAAAATACAGGCAATATAAATATTTCGGAATCCATTGATGATGATGACCCCATTTTTATCCTCTATACATCAGGAACAACGGCTTTTCCAAAAGGGGCCATTTACACACACAAAATGCTTTTGTGGAACAGCATTAATACCGAATTGAGGCTGAACCTGAATGCTGAGGATATCTCGATTAATTGTGCCCCGCCCTTCCATACCGGTGGCTGGAATGTACTTTTAACCCCATTTATCCATCATGGTGCCTACACATTGTTGATGCGAAGCTTTGATGCAGATCTTGTTCTGGAGATGCTGGAATATGAAAATGCTACCATCTGGTGGGCTGTACCTACCATGCTAAAAATGATGGCGGAATCACCGGTTTTTAAAAGTGTAAAACTTAACAGGCTGAGGTATTTTGTTGTTGGAGGTGAATCGATGCCCATACCTTTGATTGAGCAATGGCACCGGAAGGGCGTTCTGATAAGACAGGGTTATGGGCTTACTGAAGTTGGGCCAAATGTCAGCTCACTCAACCACAAGGATGCCATCAGGAAAAAGGGATCCATTGGAACCATGAATTTTTATTATGATGCCAAATTGGTGGATGACAATTTTAAGCCGGTAAAGCCTGGTGATATAGGAGAGTTGGTTTTGCGTGGACCGACCGTAACACCCGGTTACTGGAAAAATGAAAAGGCCACACAGGAAACCATTGAAAATGGTTGGTTCCATACGGGTGATTTAATGAAGACCGATGATGACGGATACTATTTTGTGGTGGACAGGATTAAAAATATGTACATATCGGGTGGCGAAAATGTATATCCCGCGGAAATCGAAAACCTGATACGGTCACATCCCGCTGTAGCTGAAGTTGCCATTGTGGGTGTTCCGGATGAAAAATGGGTGGAATCAGGTAAAGCTTAACTGGTTTTGAAAAGCGGTAAATCACTCAGCCGGGAAGATTTATTTAACTTCTGTATCGAGAAAATTGCAAAATATAAAATTCCAAAACATCTGCAAATCCTGGATGAATTACCGAAAAATGACACCGGGAAAATTGACAGGAAAAAATTGAAGCGATTGTAGTCGTAAGTTAAGTGAAAAACATGATTCTAATGAGAGGTTTATTAATGAGTGAATGATAAAATAACACACAATCAAAATAAAAAATTTAAATTCAATAAATTCAAGTTTTAACAATTAAAAAATTTAGCAACATGAAAAATTTAAAAATGATCGCACTGCTGTTTGCAGCAGTTTTGTTAACCTTTACCGCATGTAAAAAGGATGACGACGAAAATCCGGGTACAGTGGTTGAAATCTCCAGCATAGAGCTATCGCCGGATAACATTACCCTGACGGTAACTTTTAACCAGGGAGTTTATAAAAATGCAGACAAAACCGGAAACATTGATGCCGGTAGTTTTGCTTTGACCTTTATTGCAGCTAACCCTGTTAATGCTTCCTACATTGCACAGCATACGGCAGGTGAAAACAAGGTTACAATAACCATTACCTATGCGAACCGCCTGGATGGCGATGAGATCCTGGATGTTACCGTTAAGGCTAACACCGTGTACGGAACAGAAGGTAATGCCGTTACGCAGGATTTGAAAGAATCGTTGGATGTAAATGAACTGGGTATCATTGGAAAATGGTCAGCATATGACATTTCAGCTATTCTGCAAAGTGTAGGTTTCGACGATTCCTTATATGCCAATTTTTATGAAGACCAAAGTTATCTGGTTACTGCTTTCCAGGGAGGTATTGCAATTACTTTTGAAGGCGTATATGTTATGGAAAAAACACAATTCAACGACATCTGGGAGATTGCGCTTAACCAAACCGCCGTGGGTGGTCAGCCCAGTGAGGTACTAAGCGAAGGTATCTTTAAAGTTTTCCCGGCAGCACAGGACTCAATGTGGTACGAAGTTGCCCAGGTTGATCCTGCCATTGCGGGTGTAACACCTCCAACCGCCGACCAGGGTTTTGGAAGCACCAGCGGAGGGGCATTTGGGACGATGAACATTCAAAAATACTATTGGATAGGACAGTAAAAGCCAAGCGCGGAGCGCTGAGAGCTGAGCGAGGAGAGCGAGTCAATTCGCTTTGCGCTCTGCGCTCAGCGCTACGCATTTCCTACAACCAGCATCAATTCAAAATCACTAAATCAAAAATTTATGAAACAAAAACTACTCTTTCCTTTCATATTTATTCCATTACTGGTTTTGCATTTTAAGCACATTGATTCGCAGGATTTAAATTCATCAATCACAAACAACTATATCAGTTATTTCGACAAACAGGTTCCCCGAAAGGCAAACAAGGAGTTTCAATTCATTGCATATTTTATAAACCAGGGGGTTACATCCAACTTCTTTCCGGAGAATATTTTTATGAAGGGGCAGGTGATCGGAAGGTTGTTTGGTGATAACACCACACATACTGCCGATACGGCACATACCATGTATTTCGAGCAACGTATCATTCCTTTTTTCATATACCAGCCCAAGCTTTTCAATGGAAAGGCAACCTTGCGTGCCTCTTTCGAGATCGACTGGACGTGGGGGGATGCTGCATACGGGACCGGTGGTAACCTTGGTGGCGCCATCTCTTCCGACCAGGTTAACATCCAGACACAGAATATTGTGGTTGAATACAACCCCGCTCCCGGCTGGTCACTGAACCTCGGCATGCAACGACTATTTGATACACCATATGATCCCTACAGGACATTCTTCAATAAAATGTCGGAAACAGGTTACCGGCTGATGTACTGGGGTACCGATGCCGTTGGTTTGCGAATTCACAGGGAGAAGGATTTTTCGCGATGGACCGTGGCCTATTATCAGTTTTATGAAAACAACATCGAAGAGAATGACGATGTAACCCTGCAATATGCCAATTATGAGAAGGACCTGTCGCCGTTATGGAAACTTGGTGGTTCGATATATTATTTACGCGACCGCTCAAATGGGGAGGGTGGCGTATCCATTTACGGCCAGGGGTTAAACAGCCGTCTCACCCAATACAATGGCACATTCAGGTTTAACTTCGATGGGGATTACAAAGCAGATGTTGCCTGGCTTGGTGCATTTTTCAGCCGTAATGCCGACTTTATGATGGATCGTTTCCGCCTTACCGGATTTGCCAACTATAACTTTGGCAGGGCAAAGGTAAAAAATGAAAATTCCTGGGAAAAGGGTGCCGACATCAGTGGCCTGGGCGCAAACCTACGTTTAGGCTATCGCTACGGTCAAACAACTGAAGATGTTGTAACCCTGGGCGCTTTGTACGCTACCGGAGATAAAAATGCTCTTGAAGATAAAAAATACACAGGGGTCATCACTGGAAATACCTGGGCCGCACCCGCCGGAATATATATCAGTAGCGGCTCTTACATTCTTTTTCCGCATGGAAATGTAGTAAACAGGTTCACGCCTTTAATAGCAGATTTATCCAATATGGGTTATGGTTTGCTGGGTGGTGCCTTTAATGCGAGCCGGGCATTTGTACCGTACCGGTTCAAGGGAAAAGTAGGAGCTTCATATGCCATGAGCAATGTTGCCCCCGATGGCGGTGGCAAAGGAATCGGGCTGGAATTGAATGCTGCCCTGAGTTACCAGATCGGAGTTTATATGAGCCTGGAAATGCACGGCGCTTATGTGTGGCTTGGTGATTTTTACGATAGCAACGACGACACCTATAGCTTCTACGTAAATGGCACACAGGATGGTGGCCGCCCGGTAAATCCATGGACCGCATTTCTTGTTTTTAAATGGTTGATGTTTTAACTTTTAATTGGACTGAAATATGAAATCACTAATAATATTTTCATTTGCCAGGGGTATTTTGTTCGCCCTTTTGTCAGTTTTTCTCTTTACAACAGCCTGTAAAATGATCGATTCAAACGTAAACCTCAGCCCTTATAAGCATGTTGATCCTTTGAATACCATGCGTTACCTGGATTACCCTTTTGAAGTCAGCTATGTAACTTTAAATGACAATATCGAGCTGGCATATGTGGACGAAGGGCAGGGAGACCAGACGATCATTTTTATACACGGGTTGGGAAGTTATCTAAAGGCCTGGCAAAAGAATATTGCGGGATTAAAAGAGAATTACCGGTGTATCGCATTGGATTTGCCCGGTTACGGAAAATCAAGCAAAGAGGCGCACAGTGGTCAGATGTCGTTCTACGCCGGGGTAATTAAAAACTTTATCGATAAACTCAACCTGAAAAATGTTGTCCTTGCCGGACATTCGATGGGTGGTCAAATATCCATTATGGCAGCCATCAATTATCCTGAGACCATCAAGAAATTAATCCTTGTGGATCCGGCCGGATTTGAACAATTCAACGAAGGGCAGAAACAATGGTTCAGGGAGGTGATGACAGTTAAAGGTGTGATGTTGACCACCGTTGAGCAAATCCAAACCAACCTGGCTTATAATTATTATAAAATGCCCGATGATGCTCAATTCATGATCACCGACAGGATTGCCATGCGTCAGGCCGATGATTTTGAGAATTATTGCTATGCCGTTGTTCAATCAGTTCATGGCATGGTAGATGAACCGGTTTTCGATATTCTTACCGAAGTCAAACAACCCGTGCTCATTTTGTTCGGGAAGAACGACAACCTGATTCCAAACAGGTTTCTAAACCCCGGCAGAACCATTGATATTGCCAAAGCCGGCCACGAAAAAATCCCAACCAGTCAACTCATGGTAATCCCAAAATGTGGCCATTTTTTACAGTTTGAGAAATCAGATGCGTTTAATGTAGCTGTTAAGGAGTTTCTGGGAAAATAGAGGTGAATGACCATCGCCAATGACTGAGGCTACAAATACAGAACAGGCTAAAAGGGTAAAAAAAATCGAATGTAGATTGTAGATTGTAGAATGTAGAATGAAAAGTCACGCTACATTATATGCTTTTTTTATCGCTGAGGGTCGGTAAATTGATAGGGATGCCATCCCTGGAAGATTTGAAATCAGGCTGTCCATCATTACCGGAAATTTATTTCAGTATGGATGATGAAATCATTTAGAGGGATGGCATCCCTGTCGTTGTTTTAGAGGGTTGTTTGACCCTGACAGTCCCGATGGATATCGGGACTGTCAGGGTTGCGACCTGTCAGGGTCCGACGAAGGAGGTTCTGACAGCGTCAAAAACAGACAAAAAAAGGCTTTTTTTTAACGCTGAGGGCTGGTGACCTGAGAGGGATGCCATCCCTGGAAGATTTGAAATCAG
>JABMQA010000447.1 GCA_013203545.1 Bacteroidota bacterium | reverse complement strand
TAAGCACCATACAATCGGTAGCATCCTGGCAGGTGTCGTTTGCATAGGCGGTCAAACATAGCTCCACCGAACCATTAAGCATATCATTGGTGCCAGGCGTATAATCAGGGAGTAAGATCAAAGGATTTGAGAAGGTACCATCACCGGAACTTTGCCAATATAACGAAGCATAATTTGATGCTGTTGCAGATATCTGGAAACTTTCCCCTTCACAGGCAGTGGCATCATTTCCGGCGTTTGCCTCAGCATTGAGGCAACTCGTGAGAAGTATGGATAGCAATAAATTATCGTTAGAGATAGCCTGACAGGGGTCAACCGGGTTGGTCGTAATCTCAAGAGTTACCCCACCAGCGCTAATATCTTCTAAGCTCGGGATGTATTCAGTATTTACAGCAGATGGATCATCAAAGATCCCTGACCCGGAAGTGGCCCATATAATTCCTGAATAGTTTGTTGCAATGGCGTTCTCTGTGAGATAGGTTTCGCCCTGGTTGATCGTAGCATCATATCCGGCTTCAGCAAAAGGTTCTTTTTGGATCTGAATGGATATGGCATCAATTTCATCAGCACACCCAAATGTTCCATGGGCCGCTATTTGCAGGACAACATTTCCTGTCTGAATATCCTGCGTACCGGGGTAGTATATTGAATTTAATGCATTTATATCGGAAAAATAGCCATCCCCCGCAGATGCCCATTCGAATGATGTAGTGTACTGCACATCTGCCGATAATTCAATATTTTGGTTGTTACATATCGTTTGATCATTTCCGGCATCTACCAATGGTGCTTCTTGGAAATAAATGGTTTTGCAATCTGTTGTTCCGGGGCAACCATACAAACCATCAATATCAAGGCACAGTTCAACGCTCCCGTTTATATAATCATTTGTGCCTGGGTAATAGTTCGTGTTGAGTGCACTGTTTTCACTAAAATATCCATCACCATTGACGGTGTTCCATAATGGATTTTGATAATTCTCAGCAAAACCGTTTATTGAAATGCTTTCTTCGGTTTCACATACTGTGATATTATTACCAGCGGATACTGAGGGCAATTGCTGGAAATTTACTTTTAATGTATCTGATTTGTCGTCACAATTAAGTTGGCCTGTTGCAGTAAGCACCAATTTTGAAAAACCATTCACAATATCATTAGATCCGGGGATATATGTTGCATTTAAATTACCGGGATTTATAAAACTACCATCTCCAAGTGATGCCCAGGAAATGGTATTATAATCAGATGCTAAACCTGTAAGTTGAACAACGTTACTTTCGCAGGTTGTTTGATCATTTCCTGCAAAGGCATAAGGTGCAGGTATAATGGTTAATTCAACACAATCATTCATATCAGTACAACCTTCAAGTGCATTGGCAGTAAGGCACAACTGTACTGTGCCCGATTGTATATCATTACCACCGGGATAATAATTTGTTGAGAGGTGTGAGGCGTTTGCAAAAGTTCCGTCGCCTGTTGTGCCCCATTCCAGTGCTGTATAATTGTCAGCGGTTCCTGCTGTAATAAAGGAGCCGTTCCCACATATGGTTCCATTTACTCCGGCATAAACTTCCGGGATTGGATTAATGGAAATCTGAATGCAATCTTGTGACTCGGTACAACTTTCTAACCCAAAAGCAGTTAAGCATAATTCTACACCACCGGCAGTTATGTCATTTTGGCCAGGCGAATATGCAGCTGATAAACTTTGACCGTTGATAAAGAAACCATCTCCATTAGTGTTCCATTGAACCGTTTCGAAATTGTCACCCTGACCATTCAAAGGCAGTGTTGCTGTTTCGCATATGGTCGCATTTATACCAGCTGAAACTGTCGGGGCTTCGTGCAGGGTCAGGTTTATGCAGTCAGCAACATTTTCGCATCCGCTTATTCCGGTTGCAGTCAGGCATAGCTGTGTGGATCCACTTGTCCAGTCATTATTACAAGGATAATAGGTGGTTTCCAGATTATTTATATTGTCAAATGTACCATCGCCGGTACTGGTCCAGGTAACGATGGCAAAATTTTCGGAATAACCGGAAAGGATCAGGTTTTCTCCGGAACATAAAGTTTCATCGTTTCCGGCATCAACTTCAGGTTGTGCCTGAAATGAAAGCGTCATACAGTCATTTGCATCGCTACAAACGCTAAAAGCCTTAGCGCTCAGGCAAAGTGTAACTGACCCGTTGGCTAAATCGTTGGCGCCCGGTGTATACTCCGGATTAAGAATAGTTGTATTGCTAAACTGACCATCACCACCGATGGTTGTCCATTCAAGGGAAGAATAATTATCGGCGGTGGCATTATTAAAGCTAAATGTCTGACCTTCACAGATTGTGATATCAGCACCTGCATAAGCGGAGGCTTCATTACAATTTGGCGAAACCATAATTTCTATTTCGTCGATTGCTGATACTGAGCAAGGGCTTTTGGGAAATCCTGTAAGGGATAGGTAAATTGTTCCAAGCGGGTAATCATCATTACTTGGAGTATAGGTAGCATGAACAGTATTCTGGTTGGATAACAGACCTGTTCCATTGCTGGTGTTCCACATAACAGATTCGCAACTATCCGCCACGGCATCGGTAATAGTGTATGCTTCTCCGATCGGTACCGTAGCATCTTCACCCGCAAAAACCTCCGGAAGTGAAATTATGGTTACTTCAATACAATCCGACATGGGTTCGCATACCGTTGAGAAAGCCTCAAGACATAAAGTAACTTTTCCGTTTAAGATATCCTGTGATCCTGGCAAATAATACGGGGCGAGAAAATTATCTGATACAAAAGCCCCATCACCGGAAGATTCCCACAAAAATGCAGACGCGTTCTGTACACTGCCCTCAAGTTCAACCATTTGATTTTCGCATGTGGTCATATCCACACCGGCATTCACAAACGGAAAATTCTTTATGGGTATTATTGTGCTGTCTAAAGCAATAGAGGAACACGGGTTTTTAGGAAAAGCTTCAAGTTTTACCTTGACTTCACCCGCTACGATGTCATATGGGCCGGGCACATAATTTGTTGACAGACTTGATGTATTGGTAAAGTATCCATCGCCCTCATCAGTAAACCAGTTGGTTGCACTGTAGTCGGACGCAAATCCCGTTAGGTAAGCAAAGTTCCCCTGGCAGATGGTGTCCGGATCATTGGCATCAACAAATGGTTCCCTGGTTATGGTAAATACTGCAATATCATTGCCGGTAGCGGTACACGGGTTGATCGAATAACCGGTAAGGATAATTGTAACAC
>JABMQA010000446.1 GCA_013203545.1 Bacteroidota bacterium | reverse complement strand
GAATGGGTCGCCATGCCTCTGCTTTGAAAATGTTTCGAAGCGAAAAGTTATTAAACGACAATCCAAGCGTACCGATAATCCTGCCATATCCCCAGCCACCTGATAACTCAACCTGGTCGGCGGAAGTCTCTTCGACCGAATAAATAATATCCACAGTGCCGTCGGCAGGATTCGGCCGAACATCAGGTGAAATTGTTTCCGGATCGAAATAGCGCAACTGCGCCAGTTCCCGGGTAGTACGAATAATGTCGGAGCGGCTGAACAACTGACCCGGCCTGGTCCGGATTTCACGGATGATCACCCTGTCGTTGGTTTTGGTGTTCCCCTTTACGGTAACTTTGTTGATCCTTGCCTGCTTACCCTCCCTGATCCTGATCTCCAGATCGATGGTATCGTTCTCAACACGGACCTCCACAGGATTGGCCTGGAAAAAAAGGTAACCATCATCCAGGTAAAGTGAGCTCACATCATAACCGTTGGGATTAAAAGAGAGGTTGGTTGTAAGCATCTCCAGGTTGTAAATATCCCCTTTTTGAATCTTGAGTATGGCATTCAGAAACTCATCGGTGTATTTGGTGTTGCCTATCCAGGTAATATCCCCAAAATAATAGCGGCTACCCTCATCCACCGTTACATTAATATTAATGGATTTTTCGTTATGACGGTAAACTGAATCGCTTACAATTTCGGCATCCCTGAAGCCCATTGCATTATATTTGTCGATAAGCGCAATCTTATCCTCATCCCATTCGTCTTCAATATATTTTGACGATTTAAAAATACGGATTTTTATATTTTCATTAAGGTAGTGATTGACATTGGTCACCAGCGTATCGAATTGCAACTGAAAAGCGGTTTTTATGGAAGTCCAGATCAATCCCTCCAGGTTATTAAATGGCTTGAAAACCCCCTTTTCCTTGGTATTTTTAAAGGTTCGAAGTGCTTGCTGCTCTGTAAGGTGGTGGTTACCCTTTAGTTGGATACTATAAATTCTTATCCTTGTGTTCTTATCAATTTTAATTTTAAGGATTACATTGTTTGAACTGGCAGTATCGGGAATCTGTTCAATATCCACCTCAGCATTCAGATAACCCTTGTCACTGAAATAGTTGAGTATTCTATTGCGGGTATTTGTAAGCAGGTTGTCGGTAACAACATCACCACGTACGAGAAGGATATCCTCTCTCAGGTTGTCGGCTTCGGCCTTTTTAACGCCTGTAAATGAAAATTTGGATAAACGGGGTCGTTCGCGCAAATCGATGTTAAAAAAAATAATATCATCCTGAACTTCCGTTACCGAAATCCCAATATATTCAAACAGGCCCTGATCCCATAACTTTGAAATGGCATCGCGAAAACGGTCGCCAGGAATTTTAATTTTCTGTCCGACTGCAAGCCCGGATATCATAACCAGCACACCTTCGTCAAGATATTTGACACCGGATACGGTAATTCCCCCAATTTCATATTCCCTGGGTTGTGTGTAATCAATATCCAATAATTTATCACCTACCGAAACCTGTGATTTTACTCCGGCAGGGGTAAGGAATACAATCAGAAAAAGCAATCCTGTAAGGTATTGGGTAACTATTGTATATGGTTTGGATATTGGACTTTTTCTCATTTTATTTTCTTTCTTTCTCACTGATTTGCTCACTTGTCCGACCAAACCTTCTTTCCCTGTGTTGATAATCTACTATAGCTTCATAAAAATCTTCTTTTCTAAAATCCGGCCAGAGTTTCGGTGTGAAATAGAGTTCCGAATAGGCCAACTGCCACAATAAAAAATTACTGATTCTATTTTCACCGCTTGTTCTGATCAATAGCTCCGGATTTGGAATGTTTTTCGTAAACAAATGAGCTGATATCATGTCCTCGTTGATGTCATCAATTGATATTTCATTATTTGCTACCCTGGCAGCAATTTGCCGTGTAGCTTCAACTATCTCGTACTGTGAACTGTAACTTAAGGCCAGGATCAGGTCCATACGGGTATTGCTTTTTGTTTCATCAATTGCCTTAAGAAGGTGTTCGTATGTTTTTTCGTTGAGCGATTGTAGGTCACCAATGGCAAGTAAACGGATGTTGTTTTTATTTAGTGTCTTTGTTTCACGATTGATGGTTTTAAGGAGAAGCCTCATTAATGCCTCAACTTCACGGCGTGGGCGGTTCCAGTTTTCGGTGGAGAACGCGTATAAAGTAAGATGCTTTATGCCAAGCTCAGCAGCTGCTTCGGCAGTCTCACGAACGGATACAACACCATTCTCATGGCCAAAAGTTCTGAGCATGCCCCTCTTTTTGGCCCATCTGCCATTGCCATCCATTATAATGGCAACGTGACTGGGCAACTTAGCTGTGCTGATTTTTTCTTTAAAACTCATTAATTGTAAATCGGTAATTCCGAATGTCAAAAAAAAAATTAAAAACCCTCGTTTTGATCGAACGGGCTGCAAAAGTATTATTTATTATCTGAATACTCAAAATCTGAACAAGTTGATTTTTCACCAACTGTAAACCTGTATGTTAGCGTAATGCCGGCAAATGAATACCAATCGTTATTGGATGGGTCACCACTTTGCATACCAGGAACATGCTTCGTAGGTGAAGGGTCGATATAGTTTGGGTTATCAGTACCTGACAAGGGATAATACCCACCGATGTTATCGATATAGTCGGTAAAGGTTTTTCTCATTCCCCATTCCAGACCAAGACCTAACTTGCTGTTTACACTATATTTAAAGCCAAAACCAAAAACTCCGGCAAAACCACGGCTTGTTGACGATGTGGTTAATCCATCCCGCTGAAGCGTAGAACTAAAAAATCCCGGGCCGACGAATAAAAATGGTGTGAAATAATTTTTACTGCTTCCGGTAAAATAATCAAGAAAATTAAATTCCAGTACAGTTGAGAGTTCCACTATTGATGATTCGAAACGTAAATTACGGAATTCGTTGACCTTGCTAACGGCATCATCACCGGCAAGTTCACCCCTGTATATATTGAACTTCATTGACCACCTGGTGTCGAAATTCCACCGCAAAAGTCCGCCAAATGCAGGCCGGCAAAAATAAAACTGCTTTCCCGGATTCAACTCCCCATTGTAATAGGATGTTCCTCCAAACATCCCCAATTCAATATCCTGACCATTTGATTTATTGATCAGGATTAAGAATGAAATTACCAGCAAAAAGTATATTTTAAATAGTTTGATCATTATTTTTCATCTGTGGTATTTGTTGTAAAGACCGCATGGTGAATATTCAATATCAGGTTGTTTTTTAAAACCCTGTAATCAATAACCAGACTATCCTTTATGCAGGTAACAAAGCCATCCCCTATAAGTAAGGTATCGCTATAATATGTTGAATCGCAAGTTATAGCCCCCACATCATTAAATGAACATGTAACCACAAAACCGGTATCACGATTATTCAAACCATGAATGTTAAATTTGTTCATATCATCGGAATGTGGGGAAATTTTGGATGTGTAGTTTGTTTTGATGGTATTGTTAACAATTTTGTCAAGCACTTTATAATCCCCCACAAGATCTTCTAATACTACCGGCCCCACAATATATTCATATGTTTCATATGCAAAGTTACCATCGGAATCAACTGCAATAAATTTTACCCAATATTTATTTGCTGTTTCAATTTCAAGTGCTGTTTCGTAATATATGGTATCAATTGAATGATCATCGGTTACAACAATTGTTTTTAGAATGGATTGATTAATATTGGTACATGATTGGGTTAATGCTATTGGCACATCAAACCTTGGCTTAATTACAGGTGGGATTTTATCATCTCTAACCTTTTGGCATGAGAAAAAAAACAGAGATAAAATCAGTACGAAAGTCAGACCTTTAAATATCTTAATTTTCATGCAATTAACGTCCTTGTTAATGGTATCTGCTGGTATTTATTATAATCCAACTCTCTTAACTCCACAACTCGATTTTTAGTATTTCACTATTGCAATTTATGGATGGGTGAAATTTTCATTTGGTTCGCTGGTCTTTTCCCCAGAGAAGCTTTTCGCGGATGGTCGAGAAGAAATCCTTGTCGTGAAGCTGGATCAGGTTGATTGTAAAGCCGGCTCTCGTCACAATAAGTTCGGTACTGTAATCAACCGTTTGATATCTCGAATCAAGCCCGACCTGGTATTGCTGGTTTCGGCCACCAACTTTTATTCTTATCGAACTTTTATCTGAAATAACTATCGGGCGTACGGTGAGATTATGACTTGCAATAGGAGTGATAACAAAGTTCTCCGATCCGGGTGTAATGATCGGGCCATAACAACTTAATGAATATGCCGTGGAACCAGTGGGTGTGGCTATCAATAAACCATCAGCCCAATAAGTATTCAGGAATTTATCGTCAACATAAACCTCAACAACTACCAGGGAGTTGGCTTCGGTTTTAGTAACCGATAGCTCATTAAGTGCATAGTTGAATTCCCCAAACAAATTCTGCTTCGTTGTAACGGACAGCATCGAGCGCTTTTCGAGATAGTATTTCCCCTCAACAATCTTATCCAGGGCAGGCAGTATTTCCTCACGTGAAATGCTTGACAAAAATCCCAGCCTCCCCAGGTTTATTCCCAGAACAGGTATCCCTGAATCCCGCACCAGCATAATGCTATCCAGTAGAGTGCCGTCCCCCCCTATCGAAAACAACAGGTCGGCTTTATCTTTAAGTTCGTCGTGACTATTAAATGAACCCAACTCACATTTAATTGTAACCTTATGATTTATCTTTTCAAGAAACGGCTCATAAACAATCAGTTTGTAATTGATGTTTTTGAGTTTATCGATCAATTGCTGCATATATAAAACGCCTTCATCAGAAAACGACTTACCGAACAGTGATACATTCAT
>JABMQA010000445.1 GCA_013203545.1 Bacteroidota bacterium | reverse complement strand
TTACACCCTGCCTCCAGGGCCTTTTCCCTGTCACCTGTCAGGGCATAGGCTGTTTGGGCAATAATGATCACATTTTTGTTGAATTCGCGGATTTTTCGGGTGGCTTCATAGCCATCCATTTCCGGCATTTTAATATCCATAAGTATTAAATCCATATCCTGGTATTTCCGGCAAATTTCAACGGCTTCAATTCCGGTTTTTGCATGCAAAATTTCCCTGCTCAAATTTTCGATGGTAATGGTGAGATGCATATCCGAGAATTCTTCATCTTCAACAATCAGTGTTTTCAGGTCTTTCAATTGAACTTTGCTGTTGGATTGTACCATTTCAAATTCAGTTTCCGGCCCTTTTACTATTTCAACATTGTAAGGAATGGTAAAATAAAACTGTGAGCCCATCCCTTCAACCGATTCAACCCAAATATTCCCGCCAAGCATTTCCACATAAGCCTTTGAAATGGACAGGCCCAACCCGGCGCCTTCCAGGGCCTTTTTGTCCTCAATATCGGCTTGCACAAAGCGATCAAAAATGGCTTTCTGCCTGTTTTCGGGTATACCGATACCTGTGTCTTTCACATAAAATTGCAGTAGAGACGCACGGCCGGTATTTTGTTGAGACGCACGGCCGTGCGTCTTTACCAAAATCCGGTAACCAAATTCAATCGAGCCATGGTTGGTATATTTAATGGCATTTTTCACCAGGTTGGAAAGGATGGCATAGATTTTCTCGCTGTCTGTATGAATGGTGGCCTCCTTTGCAGGTAACATGTTATTAATGAAAATATGTAAGCCCTTATTCTCAGACTCAGGTTTGAAGAAGGTATAAATATATTCGAGTTGCTCATTGACATTTGTCTCAGAAATCGAAATCTCCATAAGTCCTGATTCAATTTTAGAAATATCAATAATATCGTTAATGATTTTGAGCATCCGTGCCCCGCTTTTCTCTATAATGTTGATGTACCTTAATTGCTCCGCACCTGTCAGGTCTGGTTCTTTCAGCAGATCGGCAAAACCCAGGATGCCGTTCATGGGTGTACGGATTTCGTGGCTCATGTTGGCCAGAAAAGCTGATTTCAGGCGATCGGATTCAGTGGCATTTTCAAGGGCCACTTTTAAATCCTGTTCAATTTTCTTACGTTCAATCGAAATACTAATCTGCTCAGAAACAAACTCAAGCAATTTCATATCTGATACAGTATAGGCGTTTTCGTTGGTATAACTTTGAACGGCCATCACTCCTATAACCTTTCCTTTAATTTTTAGGGGCACTCCAAGCCAAACTTTTGAAAGGGAACCCTTGAATACTAATTTACCCTCCTTAACCAATTTGTTTTTAGTAGGAATGTCAGCCAACAGGGATTTACCGGTTTTGATGACATAGCTTGTCAGGCTCAAACCGAGGGGGTAAGGTTCTATATCATCCTTATCATTATTAAAGAAGGGAAAGCTAATTATTTTGGTATGCTCATCATAGAGCGCGATGTAATAGTTTTGGGTGTCGATGAATGATTCTAACTCATCCTTAATTATTTGGATTAATTCTTCTAAATTTTCGCTCTGATTTACCGCATTTGAAATATTATATAATACATTTTGAATTTGTTCGGCACGTTTGCGCTCCGTTATGTCCCTTACCATGGCCTGAATGTATTCACCATCTGAAAGTATTATTTTATTCAATGATACTTCTGCATTAAATGGTGAGCCATCTTTTTGTTGATGAACCCATTCAAAACATTGCGGTTCTCCAGCCAGGGCAGCATTCATTTTATCCATGGCTTTTTCCGAGGAAAGTTTTCCATCGGGTTGATACTCCGGTGAAAATTCTATTGGTGTGTGCCCTACTATTTCGTCTTCCTTACAACCATACATCTCTAATGTTTTAGGATTGCATGATATAAAAGTGTAGTCTTGCACTAAGAAAATGGCATCATTGGCAGAAGTAAAAAGGTTCCGATATTTTTGTTCACTCTCACTTAGCGCTTCCTCTGCTTTTTTGCGTTTGGTGATATCGCTCAATGCAGTTACACGTACAACCCGCCCTTTATAATGCATCATCTTCGCTTGTATCTCAGCCGGAAAAGTTGATCCGTCTTTTCGTAATGCAGTTACCTGGTATGGCGCTTCATAACCGGATAACATATTATTCATCACCATTTCCCGGTCTTCAGGTACAATCCATTCTGTTCCTTTCCTGCCAATAGCTTCTGATAATGCGTAGCCAAACATTTTCTCCGCTGTCGAGTTTTGTTCAAGACAAACTCCCTTTTCAGAGATAAAGATTGCATCAAAAGCGGCTTCGGATAATGCTCGGTTGCGTTCTTCGGATTCCATTATTGTTTCTTCCGCCTTCTTCCGGTCGCGGATTTCAATTTGCAGTTTTTCATTTTTTTCGGAAAGTTCAATTGTTCTTTCCTTAATAAGCTCTTCCAGAACTTCTTTATCTGCCCGCAACTTATCCTCTGCCTCCTTAATTCTCAACATCACCCTGACCTGTGCTGAAAACTCTATAGCATCAATGGGTTTCGACAGGAATGCATCAGCACCGGCATCGAGGCCCTTAATTCGACTTTTGGTATCGGTTTTTATAGCGGTAAGCATGATTACAGGAATATGCATGGTAAGCTCATCTTTTTTCAATTTTTCACAAACTTCATAACCATCCATCCCGGGCATAATGATATCCAGTATGATGGCATCGGGTTGTACTTTCTTTGCTATTTCTATTCCTTCGGCCCCTGACAAGGCAGATATAACCTGACACTTCGGCATATTGCTCTTTATTACCGCCTCAATGGTTATTAAGTTATCCCTCTGATCGTCGATTGCAAGAATTATTCTCATCATATTTTTTGTGTGTTGCTGGTTTCAAGTTTGAAGGTTTCAAGTTTGAAGGTTTCAGGTTTTAAGGTTTCAGGTTTTAATTTTCTTCACAGATTTATTGCCATTACGATCATTTTTTTTCTAACACTGTCATGTCCTCCGTTAGCTGGCCCTCGATGATAGGTCAATATCCAAT
>JABMQA010000444.1 GCA_013203545.1 Bacteroidota bacterium | reverse complement strand
TCAACATGCAACACGGCATCCGGGGTAGAGGTGCCAATACCTACCCGGCCATTATTCTTTACAATAAGAAGATCTCCATAGGAACTTTGGGCAAGAAATGGGTCTCCACCCTCCGAACGGCTTACGAGTCCGTGGGCACTTGCGGACCAACTCTGGTTATGAATTCCTACCAACCAGTCTTCATGGCTGTTTTTAACATGTAAAGGATAATCCGGATTAGATGTCCCAATACCTAAATTATCTTCCATGTAAACATCACCTTCAAAATGGCCGGCCAAACCACCATCACTCCATGATCGAAGTGCTGTGCCACCATATTGATTTTGACTATAAATTCCTAAACTGTTCGCGGTCAGTGCCTCTCCCCGAACTCCAGCATAATTGTCTGCCCAACTTGTACCAACGATTCCAGAACTATTGGAACTATTGCAAAAAATACCTGCCCCTGATCCACCATCCACATGTAACTTTGCTATAGGATAGGTAGTGCCAATTGCAACACTGCCTGAATTGTAGTAAATATTGGAATTATTTAATTGCCAATATCCATCCAACGATTGGCCAGAATACAATGCATAGGGCACAGAAAATAATTCGGAAGTTCCCAATGAAACATAGCCACCTCCTGTAGAGTTATACATTTCTAACTCAATGAATTTTGAGTCAGCACTCCAGTCAATACTGCCAAATGTACCTATCACCGGTGATCCTAAACCAATGTTCAGGGTGATAAGTCCAAATTGATTGGTAGTTCCGGAAAAAGTTTCCTGGTAAACGATTGCCCCTCCGGGTGTTTCATTGTGAATGCTGATTCTGATATCAACAGCCTGGTTGGAAATAATATCTCCGGCCCCATCGCGTACCACAGCCTGGTAATTGAAGGCTTGCGGGGGTTGGGCGAAAGTTAGGATAGAAAATATCCCGATGATAAAGAGAGGAGTAATTTTTTTTTCATAGGTCACTGTTTTTGGGTTATTAATTTAAATTTGCAATATACAAAATTAAGCAGGGCCATGCAAGTGCAATTCGTTTATTATTATTCAAGGAAGGTAACTTGGCTGTAACAATGATAAAAATAACCAAATTCAAAATCTAATAAATTGTTAAACGGTTTGATTTTACATAACAGATCCATTTGCAAAAATGATTTCCTTAGAAAACATTGGCATCAAATCCGGAAATTACTCAGATCATGTAAAAAGTCTTTAATCTTTAGCCATTTTAAATAGCCCTGAAAAACCTTATCAGGAAAGAGATGGAACGATATGCAAGCCGGTGCATATTGGTACATTTTTAGGTCGAAAAATTGGTTGTTCACTAAATAATATAATTTTGTGAATCCAATAACAAAAGCAGAATTAATCACTATAAAATTATTTGAGATGGGAGTTGCCGAATTAAAAAAATCACATAAGTTGCTCAAAGCAATTTCGTACACCTGGAAACCTTTGGACAGGGGTTATACGGATAAAATTTTATACCTGAACCTGTCGGATAATGAAATCCTTGAAAAGGTTGTCCCACCACAGATGAAGGAAAAATTCATCGGGGGTCGCGGATATGGATTGAAGCTCCTGTGGGATGCCACCAAACCCGACACCAAATGGGATGATCCCGAGAATGAGATCAACATCGCCTCCGGCCCGATTGGTGGAATCACACAGTACTCAGGTACAGGGAAATCAATCTGCGTGTCCATTTCACCACAAACCGATATCCCTATCGACAGCAATGTGGGTGGATTCTTCGGGCCGTTCCTGAAGTTTTCGGGGTTTGATGCCATCGAGATACAGGGCAAAGCCGAAAAGGATGTTATTATCTTCATCGATGGTGTAAACCACACAATTGAGATCAGCGAAGCGCCCTATATGGACATTACAGATAGTCATGTTCTTGGAGAAATGCTTACAGAAATGTATGCAGATGATGATAAGGATAAGCGGAATATCGGCATCGTTTCATCGGGTGCTGCAGCGGATAATTCATTGATTGGGATGCTCAATTTTACCTTTTACGACCCCAAACGTAAGCTCGTCAGGCTTAAGCAGGCCGGTCGTGGCGGTATTGGAACCGTATTCCGCAATAAGAAAATAAAGGCCATCGTGTGTAAGATTCCCGGTGTAAAAGGCAACCTGAACAATGTGGTGGATTT
>JABMQA010000443.1 GCA_013203545.1 Bacteroidota bacterium | reverse complement strand
TTTATAGGAAAGCCGTATGCGGGAAAACCGCACGTACGGTTTGATGAGGGGGTTGAAAGGAAGAGGCCTGAAATTGAGGTTTACCCATTACCGCTCTTCCTTTCACTCTACTCTACCGTGGAATTTGACATTTGTTGTTGTTATACTGGGCTCATATGCTTTAAGAAATCCTGAATTAAGATAGCTTGAACAATTGTTTGCGAAATATTTTTGAACTGCACATTACAATGTGATAACCCCAAAAATTACCCCACCAAAAAAGGATCATCACCTTTTTGGATAGCTTTGATCAGCACACGGTGAAATTCGTTTACCGAAACTCCGTTTGCAGGAAACTTAACAGTAATATAATGCTCGCCGTAACCACGGGCCCAGCCATCCACAACCTTTTCTACCAGCACTGTTTGCTCTTTCCCAATAAACGATGACCTGTATTTTATTTTTTCTTCATCAGCCAGCTGGCGGATGATTTCACTGCGGTGGGATTTGATTTTTTCAGGAACCTGTTCGGGCATCCTTTCGGCGCGGGTCCCTTTCCTTAACGAATATTTAAAAGTGTGAATATGCCCGAATCCGATTGCTTTTGAAACATCAAGGGATTGCTGAAAATCTTCTTCGGTCTCATCCGGGAAACCAGCAATGATATCGGTGGTAAAATTAAAATCGGGATAGCGGCCCCTCACTTTCCCCACAATATCCATGAAACTTCCTACCGAATACATGCGGCGCATTTTGAGTAGTATCTTATCGGAGCCACTTTGCAAACAAAGATGCAGATGGGGCGTTAGTTTGGGATGGCTAAAAAGATCGAAAAGGCGGTCGCCAAAGCCTTCGGGTTCGATGGAGCCGATCCGCAGGCGAAAATTGCCCGGCAGGTCAAGGATTTTCTCAACCAGAAGTTCAAAATCAACATCTTCAAATTTATACCGACCGATATTAACACCTGTGAGAACAACCTCTTTGTAACCAAAATCAAGCACCTGCCTTATGTTCTCAAGCACATCCTCAACCGGCCGGCTGGTAGCCCTTCCACGAACTTTGGGAATGATGCAGAAGGTACAGAAATTATCACAACCATCCTGTATCTTGACCCAACTACGCGTATGAAAAGTTTTTTCGGCCGGCTGGTAATTAAACAGGTCAGCATTCAGGTGATCCGGATCGACGATCTCACCTTTAAAATGTGCTTCAACCAGTGAAAAAACCGAGCTTTTGTGTTCGTTATCCACATAATAGGTCAGGTTTGACTTTTCGCCAATTAGCCTGTCGCGGTGATTGTTAACCATACATCCGGCAACAACCACTACTGCATCTTTGTTGTATTTTGATGCCTGCCGGATGACCTGTCCCGATTTATGATCACTCTGACCGGTTACCGTACAGGTATTTACCACAACCACATCGGCACCCCTTTCCAGGTCAACTATCCGATAGCCGTTTTTTTGAAACTGCGATGCCAGTGCATCGGTTTCATATTGATTCAACCTGCAACCCAATGTTTTAAATGCAACCGTCTTCATGTACTAAACCAACTGTTCTTTTTCAACTTTAATCAATTCGCCTTCCATCGAGAAATCGGTAGCGGAAGTTATTATTAGATCCGCGAAGCCTCCAATTAATGAATCATCCTCCGAAGCAAACCGGATGATGAGTTTGCCCTCGGTAAGTGATGAGAGGAATCCCGGTTTCCGGTCTTTCCCGGTAACCATCACCCGAACAGACTTTCCGACCATTGCCCTGTTATATTTTATGGTATGTTTTCTCAATTCTTTTGTAAGCCGGTGATATCTTTCACTTTTCACCTCTTTGGGAATATCGTCAGCCCACCTCGAACTGGTGGCGCCCGGACGTGGTGAATATTGTGCAATATAAGCCATGTTGTACTTAAATTCATCCATGGCAAGCAGCGTATTTTCCAGTTGTTCTTCGGTTTCACCTGTAAATCCCACGATGATGTCGGTAAATAAAGTGGCCTGTGGGATCAGTTCCCTGATGTCTTTCACAATTGACCTGTACTTCTCAACGGTATGTTTGCGGTTCATCCGCATCAGCACCTTGTCGTCGCCCGACTGTATGGGAAGGTGAATCTGTTTGGCCAGGCAATTGTACCGTGCTATAACCTCAATCACCTCACGGGTCATATCCCTGGGATGCGGGGAGGTAAAATACACCCAGAATTCATTGCCGGTAGCCTTCCCCATTTCACCAATTTTTTTCAGCAAGCCCGGGAAACCGACCTCTTCACCTTTTTTGTCCAATCCATATGAATTCACATTTTGTCCAAGCAGTGTAATGGATTTGTAACCCTCGTTAACAAGTCTACGTATCTCATCGAGGATTTCGTCCGAAGGCCTTGAGACCTCCCTGCCCCGGGTATATGGAACGGCACAAAAGGTGCAAAATTTATCACACCCGTTCTGGATAGGCACAAAGGCCTCAAATGAAGAGCTGTAATGTGGCGTGATGTTCCAGAAGTCGTTGATGCTTTCATTTCCAGGCATACCCAGCAAGGTCCCCTGCAATGAAGCTGGTGTGACAATACCATATTGATTGATCATTTCGGGAACGTTTTCAAGTTCACTCATCCTGAAGATGATATCAAAAAGTTTGAGAAACTTCTCCATATCATTGGGTAAAATGCACCCGGAGATAAAGGTGATCAGGCTCTTCTTGTTTTTCCATTTGTTCCATTTCTGAATCCTGGAATAGACTTTATCAATGGCCTTTTGCCTGACAGAACATGCCAGTATGCCAACCAGGTTTGCATCTTCTTCGTTATCGGTCCACTGGTAACCTGTTTTCGCCTCAATGGCGGTACGAACCCGCTCACTGTCCGACATGTTCATCTGACAACCCAGGGTTATCAAGTGGTATTTCATATTGTTCAAATTTATCAAGTGTTAAAATAAACCTCCGTATGAATTTGCCCTCCGGGTACACCCCTGTCTGTTCAAATATCATGGGCTTGGTGTATCATATCATAATTGCCGCAAAGATAATATTCTACTGTGGTGTCGGTTGGGTTTTGAGAAAGATAATCGGTAGCCCTACCTTCAAAATAGGTATCCCTTCGCCTCTATTCTCCGAATCTTCCCGCGCGTTGTTCCTTCCCGGAATTCCTGACAATACAGGCTGCAAAATTAGCTTAGGCATTATTGCGAAATAAGTTGGACAAAGCAGGCGAGGTTATTTTGTAACAATGCCTTAAGCATCCCAGTTAAAAAATGGTTAACAAATCATTAACAAAATGACCTGAAGTTGGTTTATTGACAGGTGAAGTATTTTTTTAGTCAATCAATTATTTATAGGGCATAATAAAGTAATTCACAATTGGGTTGTTGATACAAATGTGAAATTCTGAAATTTCGATGAAACCTGTATGCTACTTTTGTCCGGTTAATCCATAATACACATGATAAACAAATTTCCAATGGGTAAATTTTATATATTTCTGCTATTGATATTGTTCTCATCAGCGGTTTTTAGCCAGGACTATAAAAAGGTAAAGGCAGGAAAAGGGGATGGTATTTATTCCTTATTGAGAAAGGCCGATTTGAATCCGGGAGAATACTTTGATGATTTCATTGATTTAAACAAAAAAAATCTCGGAAAGGATCTGCAACTGATCAAGGGGAATGAATACCTGTTGCCAAAAAAGAGAAGCGATGACATCTCCGGAAATAAAGAGACAGGTGTTTTTCCAATTTTCGGGAAAGACTACGAAAAGATAGAATTCAGGGATAATTCGTTGAAAGGTGCGGTATTTTATGTTGTGGCAGGTCATGGTGGCCCCGATCCGGGTGCAGTGGGAAAAAAAGGAAATCACAGGCTTTGTGAAGATGAATACGCCTATGACGTAGCCCTCCGTCTGGCAAGAAATCTGTTGGAACATAACGCAACCGTGTACCTGATTACCCGCGACCCGAACGATGGCATCCGTGATAAGGCATACCTGTCATGCGATAAGGATGAGGTTTGCTGGGGCGATCAGGCCATACCATTAAACCCGACCAAGCGACTCAAACAGCGGACACAGGAAGTAAATAAGCTGTATAAAAAATACAAAGGACAGTACCAACGTATGATCGTTTTGCATGTCGATTCGAGGTATTCCAGGCAAAAGGTTGATATCTTCTTTTACCATGATCCCAACAGTAAAAAGGGAAAGAAATTATGTGAAACCCTGTACAAAACCATTAAAACAAAATACGATGAAAACCAGCCCGGGCGCGGGTACAATGGTACCATTTCGGACAGAAAGCTTTACATACTACGGAATACTTTGCCCGTATCTACCTATATCGAGCTGGGTAACATCAACCATCACCGCGACCAACAGCGCCTGTTAATTGTTGACAACAGGCAGGCCATGGCCAACTGGTTGATGCTGGGACTGGTTAAGGATTTTGAGGGTTCGAGGAGGTAAAGTGATCAAATACTTTTCATTGGTAAATAGCTTGCTACTGAGGAATCAATAAGGAAATAAGATGTCCATTTCAGAAAATCGATCAATTGATTCTAATAAATGAAAAGCTTTTTAGTAACTCCGGCACACCCCCTGGTTATTCTCAGGTAATAACATCCCCTTTCCAGGGAACTTATGTTAATTGAATTCCCGGTAAGAGAATTGATTGTCATTGCTTTGCCCCCATAAATATTATATACTTCCACTAAAATACCGGAGATGGAATCCAATTCCAGAAATACATGGCCTTGACACGGGTTGGGATAAACAACGATTTTTTGGAGGGGATCAATTTCGGGAATGACCGTTAGAATTACTGAAATATCATTACTGGTGATTAATGTATCGCACTGGTTAAATGATGATAGGCTAACGGTATACAAACCAGGGGCAGGGAATGTATAGACAGGATTGGCAGTGGTATCAGTATAAAGGCCGAAATCCCAGATTTGTCCGGTTGCATTTTGAGACAGATTTGTAAACTGCCAGGTAAGTCCGCTTATCTGAACAAAACTGAATTCCGAAACAAGGTCGTATTTCCCAATATTCCACTTTAACAAACTATCATACACAATTGCTTTGGTTGCCCTTCTAATATTTAAAGCATCCGTAGAATTCAAGGTAAAATCATAGTTGATATCCAAAGGGTTTTCCCTGAAAATAGCTGTTGCAAAACAACAAGCCGCAGCATAGGAACCCGCCTCAGATGGATGGCTTTCATCCGACATGTACAATTCGATGGATGGAAAATGCTGCCTGATATACCGCCAGACTGCACCCACCGGCGAAGCCATCGCATCGTTGCTGTCAGCCATCATCATATAACGCAGGCGCAATAAGCTGTCCATTCCTATGTAAGTGCATACGGGAGGCCATACAGGGCAATAAGTTGCATCACCATTCTTCCTGCCCCAGGTCATGTAGAACATGGTTTCCCCACATGGATTATGCGCAGTAATTACGCTGTCCAAATAGTGAGCATAAGGAAAAACATTTTCCAGAACCTGATTTATGGGCATGGCAGGTCGCTGGCTTTGCTCCTGCAAAACCACAAAATCCCAGTTGCCTTCCCTGATTTTATGAAGTGAGGTTTCATTTGTGGAATGCAACTGTAAAGTATAACCACCGGGCGTATTGTAATCATACAATAATGTATCACCCAATGAGGCGGCAACATCGGCAGTTATCTGAGGCAGCATATTTACGTTTGTATAGCTGTTCCCAAGAAACAATACCTTTTTTGTCTGACCCTGAGCTAAAAGGCAAAATAAAACCAAAATGGATGTGAATATTTTTGTCATAATAAATGATATGGTTCTACAAAAATATCAAATTGCAGATGTCTATCCTGCTAAACTATTCACCTTCGGTGTCAAACCCATGACACGTACACATAAGATTCCTGTCGCCGTAGGCATCATCGATTTTGGTAACGGGCGGCCAGTACTTGTCGGCTTTGCTGCAGTTGAGCGGGAAAGCGGCTTTTTCGCGTGAATAGGGCTTTTCCCAGTTTTCCGAAGTAATCATGCAAACGGTGTGCGGTGCGTTCTTCACCACATTATTGGCATTGTCGGCAGTTTCGTTTTCAATTTCTGCAATCTCTTTCCTGATCCCGATCATGGCATCCACAAAGCGTTTCAGTTCGCTGAGCGGTTCGCTTTCGGTGGGTTCCACCATCAGCGTTCCGTGTACCGGGAAGGCGACGGTTGGTGCATGGAAGCCATAATCCATCAGACGTTTGGCAATATCAATCACCTGGATGCCGGCTTTCTTACTGAACTCGTTGCAATCGAGGATCATCTCGTGGGCCACACGGCTGTTTTTGCCGGTGTAGAGAATTTTGTAATGACCTTCCAGTGCACTTTTCAGGTAATTGGCTTCGAGGATGGCCATTTCGGTTGCATAGGTCAAACCTTTACCACCTAATAATTTGATATAACCATAGGAAATGGGCAGAACCATCGCACTACCGAATGGGGCCGATGAAATGGCAATCGTGGTTTGGCCCCCACCGGTTTTCACAAAGCAATTGCCCGGTAAAAATGGCACCAGGTGCTTTGCCACACCAATAGGTCCAACGCCCGGGCCGCCACCTCCGTGAGGAATGGCAAAGGTTTTATGCAGGTTCAGGTGACATACATCGGCACCAATCAATCCCGGATTTGTTAAACCAACCTGTGCATTCATATTGGCGCCATCCATATAAACCTGGCCGCCATTATCGTGAATTATTTTAACAATATCCAGTATCTCCTGTTCAAAAACACCATGGGTTGACGGATAGGTGATCATCAGTGCGGCCAGTTCATCCTTATACTTTTCTGATTTTTCCTTCAGGTCATCGATATCCACATTACCGTTTTCATCCGATTTAACCACAACTACCTTCATGCCTGCCATCACCGAACTTGCCGGGTTGGTACCATGTGCGGATGACGGGATCAGACAAATATTACGGTGTCCCTGTCCGATGCTGTTGAGATATTCATGGATTACCATCAAGCCGGTATATTCACCCGCTGCACCAGAGTTAGGCTGGAACGACATGGCTGCAAAACCGGTGATTTCACACAAATCCTTTTCCAGGTTGGAGATCAGCTCCTGGTAACCTTTGGCCTGATCGATTGGAACAAACGGATGAAGTCCTGCAAATTCGGGCCATGAGAGTGAGAACATTTCTGCTGCAGCATTCAGTTTCATGGTGCATGAACCCAATGGGATCATCGTGCGGTTGAGTGCCAGGTCGCGGTTCTCCAGTTTTTTCATATACCGCATCATCTCGGTCTCGGAGTGGTAGGTATTGAAGACATCATCCGTCATATACTCCGACCGGCGAACTAGATTTTCAGGCAGCCTGCTGATACTTTTAACCTCAAAGTGTTCGATATCATTTCCTGTTGCCTTTTCAAATACCTCAATGATTCTCTCCACATCTTCAGCGCTGGTTGTCTCATCCAGGCTGATACCGATGTTGTTGCCATCATACCTGAAGTTTATCTCTTCTGCAATGGCAATATCCTTCACCTGATCAACGGTAACATTTTCAGGAAGGCCAATATTGAGGGTATCGAAA
Organism: Bacteroidota bacterium; assembly: GCA_013203545.1. Lineage (GTDB taxonomy): Bacteria > Bacteroidota > Bacteroidia > Bacteroidales > 4484-276 > JABMQA01. Next base: position 3,617 of record JABMQA010000443.1, on the reverse strand, counting down.
AAGTATTCATTGTCCTGTTTGCATCCCAGGGCCTCAAGTCCGTCAGAAAGTGTAACTGCCAGTTGATGTATATCGGTGGCAATTTCCTTCAGTCCCTCGGGGCCGTGGTAAGCGGCATACATTCCGGCCATGATTGCCAGCAGGGCCTGTGCGGTACAAATGTTAGACGTGGCCCTTTCGCGTTTGATATGTTGCTCACGGGTTTGGAGCGCCATACGTAATGCTTTGTCGCCATTGGTATCAACCGATACACCGATAATCCTTCCGGGAATGTTGCGTTTAAATTCTTCTTTTGTTGTAAAAAAAGCAGCATGAGGTCCGCCATATCCCATAGGTACACCAAAACGCTGACTGGATCCAATGACAATGTCGGCACCCCATTCTCCCGGAGGAGTGAGCAGGGTTAGTGAAAGCAGATCGGCAGCAACAGCTACCAATGCACCGGCTTCGTGTGCCTTTGCAGTGAAATCCGAGTAATCGTAAATGGCACCCTTTTGATCAGGGTATTGTACAATTGCGCCAAACACCTTATCATCAAATTCAAAACTTTTGCAATCGCCAAAAACCAGGTCGATACCCAGTGGAATGGCCCTCGTTTTGATGACGTCGATGGTCTGCGGAAACAGTGATTTTGATACGAAAAACTTATTGGCACCGGTTTTTACCGCTGCACGCGAACGCGAATTAAACGCCATGATCATGGCCTCGGCAGCGGCAGTTCCTTCATCCAGCAGCGATGCGTTGGCCAGCGGAAGACCGGTAAGGTCGGATATCGCCGTCTGAAAATTCAGCAGAGCCTCAAGACGGCCCTGCGATATTTCAGCCTGGTATGGGGTGTATGAAGTGTACCAGCCCGGATTTTCAAGGATGTTGCGCTGGATCACACCGGGTAATATGGTGTTGTAATAACCCAGTCCGATGTATGTTTTGTAAAGTTTGTTTTTAGAGGCAATACACCAGAGGTGGGTCAGGTATTCCTGCTCATTCATGCCATCGGGTAAATTAAGCGGTTCGGTCATCCTGATGGCCTTCGGCAATGTTTCATCAATCAATTGATCCAGTGAATCAACGCCCACTTTCTCGAGCATCTCCGGAATTTCCTTTTCATTCGGTCCGATGTGTCGCCTGGTGAAGTTATTTGTCAGCATCTTGAAAATCAGTTATGTGGTTTATTGATTATTATGAATGAATTTTTGCGGCAAAGGTAAAAATCTTTGTATGAAAAAAAATCATAATACTGTTAATTAATTAACGACAAAATCTAACAGGTTGAAAATGCCTGATCCAGTGAAAGAAACGATGACTGTTGTGGTGATGTAAAAAAGGGATGCAATCCGGGAGGAACGAGGGGATGGCGGCCCTGGTTTCTGATATCTTGCGCGTTCCAGGGTTTCCATCCTCTCCAATGGTCGGGGCTTGCAACCCTTTCCTTATTGTTTTGGGGATTATAGTCCAACCCGTACCGGGTTGTATTATATTCATTTGGGTATTATTCTACAATAGTCGAACTCATACTGAGTTCTATGCTTTCTCTTTAGCAAGGGACGTAATCCGTGAGGAACGATAGGATTGCGTCCATAACCGTCATGAAAAAGTTATATTTGATATATTCAATTACTTTTAATAGCTTTGCTTTCTTTAATAGTATCATTGTGATAAAGAAATATTCGAAAGATTGTATCAACCAAAACAGTGAATCATGAAAAAAGTATTGTTTATTTTGGTAACTCTTCCCTTTTGGTGTCATTCACAGAATTATCAAACAATTCAGCCGGATATTGATGTGTTTTTCAGTACGAGCGATGACATCCAGGTACCATTTGTACTATTACACACAAGGGGATCACCTGATGTATGCCCTGCATATGGACTGGGAGCAAGCAGTACCGGATGGAAACCTTTATTCTAATTTCACAGAGATCCAGGACGAGAATATCTCCATATGGCAGTATATGGAGTTGTGTCTGCATACCGGTATGATGTCGTGGATTGGTGGTCCTGCGCTGATTAAAGATAATGGCATGAATGTATTTTTCAACCGTGATCAGGATTCGATCTTTATCCGTGTTGACGCTGGTTTAAATGATGATTTTGTTTTTAATAAATATCCTGATAATTCCCATTTTCTTGCTACCGTAACATCTGTTGAATATATGAGTTTTCTCGGGATCTCCGATTCGGTAAAAACCCTGACTTTGCAATATTATAATACACAAGGCCTGCCTGCCAGCTCGGGTTTAAACGGAATGGAACTTATGCTGACAAAAAATTACGGGTTTTACAAAACTTTAAATTTCAGGGAATTCCCGGGATTTGGAAATGAGACATACAGTGTTGTGGAGCATACTTTATTTGGGCATGGGAATATTGAAAACAGTTTCCGGAAAATGACCATGCGTGATGTTTTTGATTTTGAAACAGGTGATGAATACCATTATCACCGTTCAATTGGCGGAGGGGGATTTAGCTGGTACGGGAATAAAATCAGGACTATTCTGGATAAGCATTGGGTGGCTTCTGATGAAGTGATTTATACGATCTGCCAAGAGGCGTGGGGTTACGACGGGCCTGTTCCATTTTATAACATGTACCATACGATAGATACCATCAGCGAAACGTATTCTGATATTGACACCCTGGTAATGGAACAATTGCCTTTCGAACCATACGAATTGGCTGGGGGTAATTACATAAATGTTTACTATCCTATATACTATATCATCGATTCCAGCGATTTTCCAACCCTTGCTAGAACAATAGATGGGTTTGTATCTATCAATTCTGACTCCTGTTTTCACCGATGGTGGTTCGATTCATATTCAATATTCTCAACAGAGTATATCAAGGGCTGCGGAAAATTAACAAATAGTGATTCCTTTGATCCGGGTTCATGGAGTGATTTTGAAAGCTTTGAATCTTTGGCCTACTGCAAAAAAGGTGAAAATGAATGGGGAACAGCATTGGTGCCCCCAACGGTGGGCACAAGAAATTTTTCATCAATTCAGAATGATTTGATTTTTTATCCCAATCCCGCAAAAGATCACATAGAAATATTTAACAGCCGATCCCCATTGCTCCAGGGTTTATTTTTATCGATAACTGACAGCCAGGGGAAAGTATATTTTTCGGAAGCTTTCGATGCTGGAAATACAATAGATGTATCAGGTTGGGCTGAGGGAATCTACGTTTTCTCACTCAGAAATAAGGATTTTTGTAAAAACGGTAAGATTGTAATACAACGCTAATCAATAATAAGAAAGGGATGCAAACCATAGCCGTCAAGCTAAGAATATTACGCCAGAGGAGCGAAATATTAAAACTTCAAGATCACGGAAAGACCCTATCTAAAATTGAGTAAACGATATTCAGGAAAAAATAATTTCTTTATTCCTTAACTTGACGGCTGGGTTTCCATCCCCTCCTGCCGTCGGGGCTTGCAACCCTTTCCTTATGTTATGGAGTATTTAGTCCAACCCGTACCGGGTTGTGGCATTTACATAACATCCTCATGCTACAGTATTCGAACTCATACTGAGTTCTGCTTTAAACTTCAAAAACATCTGTTGTAATTTCACTTTATCCCACGATCAACCCGGTACGGGTTGGAATACTGGTGT
>JABMQA010000442.1 GCA_013203545.1 Bacteroidota bacterium | reverse complement strand
TTTTTTTTTGAAATAAGGTTTATTATCCATTACATGAGGCATACCTTTAAAACAAAAAAACCTTATCTACTTCCCAAACCTTAGTATAAAACCAACACACCATGAATTAACTAACCTTATTACCTTATTTGCATTAATAGAGCATTGGGGACTATCCGCAATTATTATTGCTAATTTGATTTCCGAAATATCTGAAGAACCAGGAACAAGAAAATTCATATGCTCAGGGTCGGCACAAATAGCTTTTATTTCATTCCCAGCACATCAAAATAATATTTAGCCGTTTCTTGTTGAACTATAAAAACAATGAAGTTATTGGTATGTATCTTTGGCCTGGTTCATCACGTGAGGTTAAAAGAAGTTATCATCGAATTTCACGGATTAAACGAATATAGTTTTGTAGGACTAATTCGCTCAATTCATTTTATTAGATGAAAAAAGAGATGAAAAATTTAAATAACTTTGCCTGATACAAATTTACTACTATGAAAGCACATATCTACTTTTTTCTGATCGGTTTCCTGATTTTGTCCTCAGCGGTACCAGTTCATTCCGAACAAATCGAATCTGATCATGCCAAAACCGTGGCAACCAATTTCTACTTCGAACGTTATAGCCAGTACAAACCTATCCAATGGAAGGACATAACCCCGGAAAATACAATCCCGGTTCTCCATGACGGGCAATTGGTATATTATGCGGTGAATTTCATTAGCGGCTTCGTACTGATTTCAGCGTACGACAACGTTTATCCATTTCTGGCCTATTCATTTAATCAAAACTATACCCATCCTGAAAAGCAGGAAAATTTCAATGCATGGATGGGGCAATATGCAATGCAGATTCAGCATGCCATTGCTATTTCAGCGGAAGCAGATGAAAAGACCCTGGCTGCCTGGGAGAAATATTCCAATCCCGATTTCCCGGCAACGATTCGGGGGAACTTCCGTGACATCGAACCCATGCTCACCTCCACCTGGGATCAGGGAAACCTGTACAACCAGATGTGCCCTGCCAATCCTGCCGGACCCGGTGGACATTGCTATGCCGGATGTGTGGCTACTGCCATGGGGCAGGTGATGTATTACTTCAGGTATCCCGAAACAGGCACCGGTTCCTATGCATATTACCTCCAGGGCTACGATACCATCTCGGCCAATTTTGAAAACACAAGCTATAAATGGGATGAGATGGTGAATTCATTGTCAGGCCCAAACCTTGCCGTTGCCGAACTGCTGTTTCATCTGGGTGTATCCGTGGATATGGTGTACGGGCCCAATGGCTCGGGAATGTACAACCATAAAGCAGCTTACTCGCTGGGAACATATTTCAAATATTCGCCCGAAACGCAATACGTCTATCGCGACAGTACCAGCATGGACTGGGACAGCCTTTTAATAACACACCTCGATCAAAAAATACCCATGTATTATGCAGGTTGGTCGGTACCAAATATCAACGGCCATGCATTTGTGGTTGATGGCTACCAGGGCGATCATTTTTATCATTTCAACTGGGGCTGGAGCGGGTCGTATGATGGGTATTTCTACACAGAGGAACTCACTCCAGGAGGCTCCAATTTCAATCTCGCTCAGGAACTCATCATCAACTGTTTCCCGGACACGGTAAATTATTCCTACCCACCCTATTGTGCAGGACCAAAAACATTGACATCGCTCAACGGTACTTTCGACGATGGCAGCGGTCCGGTTTACAATTACGGCCCCAACAGCGACTGCATATGGCTGATCGACCCTCAAAACGAAATGGACTCCGTTTCAAACATCATTCTTACCTTTCAACGCTTCGATCTGGAACCCGAAAACGATGTTTTATCTATTTACGATGGCGATAGCGAAAGCGATCCTTTAATTGGTGAATTTTCAGGAAATGAGATCCCCGATGAAATTGTATCCTCCGGAAACAAGCTTTGTATTGTATTTCACTCCGGCGACGAAAATACGGCTCCCGGTTTCTATGCCAGTTATGAGTCGGTTTTACCCGACTGGTGCAGTGGAATGACTGTTCTCAACGGACAAGTTGGCGAACTATCTGATGGCAGCTATACTTTTTATTACGCAAACAACGCCATTTGCATGTGGCAAATCGTTCCACCGGATGCCGGAAGTGTAACGTTGAATTTTTCAAAATTCCAAACCGAAGAGACGGTGGATGTGGTAAAAGTATTCGACCTGGCAACCAACACCCTGTTAGCTGAATATTCAGGGATGTATGAGCCCACAGCCCTGCCCGATCCTGTAACCTCAACCAGTGGAAAAATGTTTGTTACATTTTCATCCAATAGCTCAGTAAGGGCTGACGGCTGGGAAGCGTCGTATGAAACGGATATTGTTGGAATTGAGTATGGGGAAACGCTTTCAAACCTTAATATTTTCCCAAATCCGGTGGTAAATACCATTCATATTGACCTTGCAGATTTCGGGATTGATGACGTGGAAATCACTTTTTATGATGGGCACGGCAGGTCGATATTGGGCCTGGTTCAAAAAGGAACATCAAATCAAATACTTCAATACGAAGTATCGGATTTATCACCGGGTGTTTATTTTGTAAAATTCAACACAGTGGAATTATCACTATCCGGGAAGTTTGTGATATCACGATAGGACGATTAAATAGCCCCTATGTCCTGAATGTATTTGGTTTCAACATTTGCGCCAATTCTCAAATCTGGATCGGTCATTTCGAGTACCAAGCCCCAAAAAAAAGGAGCCTCAAAGAGTAATGACAAGTAGAGATAGATTTCTCCCTTCGGTCGAAATGACCTGTTCAGGTTTTATGTAGGTGGGGGATGAAATGCGGGCGCTCCTCGCCCGCATTTCATCCCCCTAAATAGTTAATAATCCATGTCATTTCGATGGAGTGCCAGCGACTGAGAAACCTTTTTTTTTGATTTTCAGTTATTTACAAAATCCTACCATACGTACCGAAGGGAAAAATCTATAATCACTGTAATACTAAATAAATAAATTTCTCCCCGTCAGCTGACGGGTCGTGCCATGGGTATCCCTTCGGGAAAATGATTATTGACTGAGATTATGAAACTGTGCATTGCAAGTTATTGAAAACACAGGCAATCTCTAACATATTTAAATGTTTTATTTTCTTAAATTCCTTAGAAACAATTCAAATGTTTTTATATTTGCCGCTTAATTATTCAACTTTTCAGAAAACTAACTTACATTATGAGAAAATCTTACGCGCTACTCGCAGTGCTTGTGCTGCTATCATTTGTTCAATTAAGGTCAGAAATAGTTGATCTGACAACTGCAAAATCGATTGCCAAAAACGTTTATTATGAACGGGCATTTCAGGTTCAACCAATTGCATTCGACAGGATTCAAATTTCCAACATATGGATTGAACGTGAAAATAGTCAGCCGGTCTTTTACATTTTCAATTTTGAAAACAATGGTTTTGTGATCGTTTCCGGCGAGGATGTTTTGCCACCCGTATTGGGATATTCTTTAACCGGTTCCTGCTCTGACATCGGCCTCGATCCCAACTTCGACAGCTTTATGGAAAGTTATTCGGACCAGATCGCCTTTATCAGGCAAAATCAGATTGTTGCAAACTCCGAAATCACTTCACAGTGGGAAAAGTATTCCGTTTCAAATCCATCATTACTGGAAACCATTTCAGATAACCGCAGTGTTGATGAGTTGCTTACCTGCCTGTGGAACCAGAACAGTCCTTACAACATGCTCAGCCCGGAAGATCCTATGGGTCCGGGTGGACATGCTTATGCCGGCTGTGTGGCTACTGCCATGTCGATGGTGATGTATTACTGGCGCTACCCGCTTCAGGGTGAAGGCAGCAACACCTATTCATGGGATCCCTATGGAATTATTTCGGCCAACTTCGGAAATACAACATACAACTGGAACCAGATGATGGATGAAATGGATCCGAACTATGAGGATGTTGCCCTGATCCAGTTTCATTGTGGCGTGGCAGTGGAAATGATGTATAGTGCCAGCGGATCAGGTGCCTATAGCTGGGATGTACCACCGGCCATCAGGAATCATTTTGGATACTCAACCGATGCACACTTCCTGGAACTGGAAGATTACGAACTGCTCGACTGGATTGATATTTTGAAGGAACAACTGGACGAGAGCCAGCCCATGTACTACTCCGGGTTCAGCAATAGCGGTGGACATGCCTTTGTTTGCGATGCTTACGATGACAACAATTATTTCCATTTCAATTTTGGTTGGAGCGGATCATCAAACGGCTATTACACACTCTATTCTGTTGGCGGATTCAACAACGGGCAGGGTGTAGTTGTCAACTTTATTCCAGGCGACAATTATCCGTACACTTATACAGGGCTTCAAACGCTCACTTCCAAATCCGGTTCTTTTGAGGATGGCAGTGGCCCAAAGGTTGACTATGCGGCCGATAGCGATATTTCATGGCTGATCGACCCGCAAACCGAAGAGGATTCCATCACATCGATCAACCTCAATTTCTCGAGGTTTGAGTTAACGCAGGCTGATGAAGTTACAATTTATGATGGCGAAAGTCCTTCATCAAATGTACTGGCTGTTTATTCAGGAAATACAATTCCCAATGGTGTATCGTCTACTGGTAACAAGATGCTGGTTGTTTTTAAAAGCAACGATGCCGAAACCGCCAATGGGTTTCTGGCCACTTTTACCACCGATCGACCTGTGTGGTGTTCCGGCCTGGAAGATCTCACTGCCCAAACAGGGGAATTCAGCGATGGCAGCCTGCATTTCGATTATGACAACAACAAAGTTTGTATGTGGCGCATCCAGCCTGAAGGTGCCTCGTCAACAACTATGTACTTCACCTCCTTCGATACTGAAGCCGACAATGATGTGGTGAAAATATTCGATCTGGAATCCCAGGAAATTCTTGCCGAATATTCAGGAAGCTATACAGACGAAATGCCGGCACCGGTAACTGCTCCCAGTGGTAAGCTATTCATTGCATTTTCGACCAATAAATCCATCACCAAAGCGGGTTGGGAAGCGTATTATATTTCTACGATTGTTGGATTGGATGAGCTGGCCAATATCAGCAGGATGGTTGATATTTTCCCCAATCCTGCATCTGAAATTATCAATTTATCACTTGAAGTCTTTCAGCAGGGTCCTCTGAGCATATCGCTCATTTCGGTAAATGGGGATGTGGTGAAGCAGCTTGAGATAAATTCCCGCTCCGGAAAAGAGGTTTTAACTATCAACGTATCTGATCTGTTACCTGGAAGTTATATACTGTTAACCGAACAATCGGGCAAACAGACTGTAAATAAAATCACTGTACAATAATCACAATTTCAGGGGGTCATTTTTAATTTTCAATAAATAATAGGCCTCCTGAATTTTTTTTCAAAAAAAACTTGTCAGATAAATAAATACCATTATTTTTGCACCCGCTTACGATAAAAAAAGCAGTTCTTTTAAAACAAATGGTCCGTTCGTCTAGGGGTTAGGACGCCAGGTTTTCATCCTGGTAACAGGGGTTCGATTCCCCTACGGACTACATAATTCAAATTTAAAGCCTTGAACTACAAATAGTTCAAGGCTTTTTTATTTATCTTGGGTAATAATAAGGGTAATAATTTTATTTTTCTACTACAACCATCCACATTAACCCACTTCAGATCCCAATTCACAGCCATGATTTCTCTGCTGCGTCGAATTATTTGTTGGATTAGATATTAACCTGGTAAATACCTACATTTTTTCAGCACAAGATTGAAAAAAAAACACTTCGTGGGAACATCCCTTCAGGCAAAACAGACAACACCAATCTATAATCAAAGAAAAAAGGTATCATCGAATTGCACGAATTAA
>JABMQA010000042.1 GCA_013203545.1 Bacteroidota bacterium | reverse complement strand
GCGACAGTTCAGACATGTTCCGCTATGGGGTATGCCTGTTTTTCTAATTTATTCACCGCGACGGGTGGTGTGCAAACACTGCGGTGGCATTTGTGTTGAACGCATCCCCTGGGCTTCGGGAAAGCGGCGGTTTACAGATGCCTTTGCCTGCTATCTGGCCAACTGGGCCAGGCTTTTGCCTTGGATAGAGGTGGCTCGGTTGTATCAGTGCTCCTGGGGAACAGTGGCTGCAGCCGTTGATTTCGTTGTTACATACGGACTTGAACACAGGAATCTTTTCGGCATTACCCATATCGGTATTGATGAAATTGCCAGAAGAAAAGGCCATAAGTACCTTACTAATGTTTACGATCTTAAGACCAAAAAACTGCTTTGGTCCGGTGAAGGCCGAAGCAAACAGACGCTCAGACAATTTTTTGAATACATAGGCCCGGACATAGCCAAAGGTCTGCAGGGTATCTGCTGTGATATGTGGATGCCATACATCAAAGTGATTGAAGAGAAAGCCCCAGATGCCCTGTTGGTATTCGACAAATTTCATATCGTTCGCCATCTAATGAATGCTGTCGACCTGGTGCGCCGTGATGAAGTAAAAGAAAAGGGAAAAGAGCATAAACAGTTGATAAAACACTCTCGCTATATTTGGCTAAAGAACCCATGGAACCTGACCGAAAAGCAAAAGGCCAAACTCGGTAGCCTTGAGAAATTGAACTTGAAAATTAACCGTGCCTATTTACTCAAAGAAAGCTTTCGAAATCTATGGTCCTATAAAACCGTAGGCTGGGCATCTAAATACCTTAAACAATGGTTCTGGTGGGCAACACATTGCCGATTAGATCCCATCAGAAAGTTTGCCTGGATGATACGTCGGCATGAGGAAAACATCCTCAGTTATTTTAAATTGCCAATCAACAATGCATCAGTTGAAGGCCTTAACAACAAAGCAAAAGTGATCAGTCGCAGAGCATACGGCTTCAGGTCTATAAGGAATCACATTTTAAACCTTTACCATTGTTTAGCTGATCTACCATGGCCGAAAATGGTGCATACATTTATGTGAAGAGCCTATTTTTTAATAGTTTTCGATTAAATTTTAATTAATGAAAGGCGCAACTTCAGACAAAAAAGTTCCCTTTAGATAATTTTGGTAAGGTTGTGCAAAGGTCTAGGAGGTTGTTTTGGCTAAAGTTCTATTTGTATATCCGAATGAAGGAAATTCATTAAGAATTCCGTTGGCAATATCAATATTAAGCGCTTGCTTGAAAGAGAACGGTCACGAAGTGTATATATTTGATCCTACTTTTTTTAGAACCAATTACGGGAAAGACTATGAATTAATGGAGTCTCGCAATGTTGTAAAAAAAACAGAATTTGAAAATATAATTGGCGAACTACCTCAGAAAGATATGAGAAAAGAATTGAAAAAAGTAATAAATATTAGCAAACCTGATTTCGTAGCCATAAGTCTGATAGAGAGAAACTATGTTGTTTTTAAAAATTTATTGGCAATAGTAAAAGAGGAAATTCCTGATGTTCCGTTGCTTGTTGGCGGCATTTTACCATCCCTCTGCCCGGATCTGGTATTGGATGACCCGCAGGTGGACTATATTTGTATCGGAGAAGGAGAAAAACTGATCGTTGATTTTGCTGATAAAATATATGATGTTAAGGAGTTGAAAAAAATACCAAATTTGTGTTTTAAAAATGGTGATACTTTTATTCGGAATTCGTGTGGCCCTCTTACCGATCTGTCAAAGATTCCTTTCCAGGACTGGTCAGGATTTGATCGCAGGCAGCTGTTAAAACCATTTGAAGGTAAGATATACAGAGGAGGTTCTTTTGAGTTTAGCCGCGGATGTTATAAGATTTGCAAATTCTGTGTTGCCCCCCAGTTGAGGGGGATATACTCTGCTAGTGGCAAAAAATATCATCGAATAAAAAAACCTGGAAAAGCCGTTGAGGAAATTGCCATTAAAAAAGATCAATATGATCTGGAAATAAATGCTTTTTGCGACACTGATTTTCTGGCTGCAGTGCCGGTAGCGGTATTGTCGGAGTTTTGCGAATTGTATAAATCGGATGTCGGGTTGCCGTTCATGATTCAAACAAGTGCGGAAACAATTACAG